>NZ_JBFBDO010000022.1:0-94747 GCF_040683335.1 Kitasatospora sp. NPDC093806 | reverse complement strand
CTGGTCCTCGATGACGTCGGTCAGCGGGCAGGCCGCCGAGGTGAGCGTCATGTCGATGGTGGCGACGTCGGACTCGTCGATGTGGATGCCGTAGATCAGGCCCAGGTTGACGACGTCGATGCCCAGCTCGGGGTCGACGACGTCCATCAGGGCCTCGGTCAGGTCCTCGACGGAGACGGTGCCGGCGGTGGTGCCGACGATGACGGTCGGACCGCCCTCCTCCGCAGCGGGGGTGGGGGTCTCGGTGGTGTCACTCATGGTCTGTCCTCCTCTGCGGTGTCAGGTGTCAGGTGTCAGTCGGTGACGGCGGGGTGCTCGGCGAGCGCCTTGGCGGTGGCGTCCTTCCAGGCCATCCAGCTGAGCAGGGCGCACTTCACCCGGGCGGGGTACTTGGAGACGCCGGCGAACGCGACCGCGTCCTCCAGCACCTCCTCGTCGCCCTCGCGCTGGCCCTTGCTCTGCATCAGCTCCAGGAAGGCCTCCTGGATCAGCTGCGCCTCGCCGACGGTCTTGCCGACGACCAGGTCGTTCAGCACCGAGGCGCTGGCCTGGCTGATCGAACAGCCCTGGGACTCGTACGAGACGTCGGAGACCGTCGCGCCGTCGAGCTTCACCCGCAGGGTGATCTCGTCCCCGCAGGTGGGGTTGACGTGGTGGACCTCGGCGTCACCGTCGCGCAGCCCCTTGCCGTGCGGGTTGCGGTAGTGGTCCAGGATGATGTCCTGGTACATCGAGTCGAGCTTCATGGTCGCGTGCCCCGTCCCGTCAGCCGAAGAAGTTCCGGACGTGGTGCAGGCCGTCGATCAGCGCGTCGACCTCGCCCGGCGTCGAGTACAGGTAGAACGACGCCCGCGTGGTCGCCGGAATTCCGTACCGCAGGCAGACCGGCCGCGCGCAGTGGTGGCCGACGCGCACGGCGATGCCCTGCTCGTCCAGCACCTGGCCCACGTCGTGCGGGTGGATGTCGCCGAGCGTGAAGGAGATCGCGGCGCCGCGGTCGACGGCCGTGCGCGGGCCGATGATCCGCAGGTCGGGGACCTCCAGCAGCCGGTCGACCGCGTACGCGGTGATGGCGTGCTCGTGGGCGGCGATCTTCTCCATGCCGATGCCGGACAGGTAGTCGATGGCCGCGCCCAGCCCGACCGCCTGGGCGATCGGCGGGGTGCCGGCCTCGAACTTGTGCGGCGCCGGGGCGTAGGTGGACGAGCCCATGGTGACGGTCTCGATCATCTCGCCGCCGCCGAGGAACGGCGGGAGGTCCTCCAGCAGCTCCTGGCGGCCCCAGAGCACGCCGATGCCGGTCGGGGCCAGCATCTTGTGGCCGGTGAAGGCGACGAAGTCGGCCTCCAGCGCCTGGACGTCCAGCACCATGTGCGGTGCGGCCTGCGAGGCGTCGATGACGACCAGCGCGCCGACCGACTGGGCCTTGCGCACGATGGTCTCGACCGGGTTGACCGTGCCGAGCAGGTTGGAGACCAGGGTGAAGGAGACGACCTTGGTCTTCTCGGTGATCAGCTGGTCGATGTTGGACAGGTCGAGCCGGCCCTCGTCGGTCAGCCCGAACCACTTCAGCTTCGCGCCGGTGCGCTGCGAGAGCAGCTGCCACGGCACGATGTTGGAGTGGTGCTCCATCTCCGTGATGACGATCTCGGAGTCGGCGTCCACCCGGTAGGGCTCGTCGGCCCAGGTCAGCATGTTCGCGACCAGGTTGAGCGACTCGGAGGCGTTCTTGGTGAAGACGACCTCGTTGCGGCTCGGCGCGTTGACGAACGCCGCGACCTTGTCCCGGGCGCCCTCGTACAGCGCGGTGGCCTCCTCGGCGAGCACGTGCACGCCGCGGTGGACGTTGGCGTTGTGCCGCTCGTAGTAGGCGTTCAGCGCCTCCAGCACCTGGCGCGGCTTCTGCGAGGTGGCCGCGTTGTCCAGGTAGACCAGCGGCTTCTCGTCGTGCAGCAGGCGCTGCAGGACCGGGAAGTCCTTGCGGATCGCGTCGGTGTCGAGCAGGCCCGTCAGAACCGCCGACTCGTGAGTATGGGTCACTCGGAAGCGCCGCCCTTCACGTAGGACTCGTAGCCCTCGTTCTCCAGCTTGTCGGCCAGCTCGGCACCGCCGGACTCGACGATGCGGCCGCCCGCGAAGACGTGAACGTGGTCGGGCTTGATGTACCGCAGGATGCGGGTGTAGTGGGTGACCAGCAGGGTGCCGACCTCGCCGGTCGAGCGGACCCGGTTGATGCCCTCGGAGACGATCCGCAGCGCGTCGACGTCGAGGCCGGAGTCGGTCTCGTCGAGGATCGCGATCTTCGGCTTGAGGAGCTCCAGCTGGAGGATCTCGTGGCGCTTCTTCTCACCGCCGGAGAAGCCCTCGTTGACGTTGCGCTCGGCGAAGGCCGGGTCCATCTGGAGGGCGGCCATCGCCTCCTTGACCTCCTTCACCCACAGCCGCAGCTTGGGGGCCTCGCCGCGGACGGCGGTGGCGGCGGTGCGCAGGAAGTTGGAGACCGAGACGCCGGGGACCTCGACCGGGTACTGCATGGCCAGGAAGACGCCGGCCCGGGCGCGCTCGTCGACCGACATCTCCAGCACGTCCTCGCCGTCCAGCAGGACGGAGCCGCCGGTGACGGTGTACTTGGGGTGGCCGGCCAGCGAGTAGGCCAGGGTGGACTTGCCGGAGCCGTTCGGACCCATGATGGCGTGGGTCTCGCCCTGCTTCACGGTCAGGTCGACGCCCTTCAGGATCTCCCGGGGGCCGTTCTCGGCCTCGACGGAGACGTGCAGGTCGCGGATTTCAAGGGTTGCCATGTGTACTCAGGACTCCTGGTTGACGGAGACGAGCACATCGTCCCCTTCGATCTTTACGGGGTAGACAGCGACCGGCTTGGTGGCGGGCAGGCCGGAGGGCTTGCCGGTGCGCAGGTCGAAGCTGGAGCCGTGCAGCCAGCACTCGATCATGCAGTCCTCGACCTCGCCCTCGGAGAGGGAGACGTTCGCGTGCGAGCAGGTGTCGTTGATCGCGAACACCCCCTCGTCGGTGCGGACGACGGAGACCGGCACGCCGTTGAGGTCGACGCGCTTGGGCACGTCCTCTGCCAGCTCGCTCAGCGCGCAGGCGCGAAGGAAGCTCATCGGGTCAGACCGCCGCTTCCAGCTCGGCCTCGATCTTCTCCATCAGGTGGTCCTGGATCTCGGCGACGCCGATCTGCTGGACCAGCTCGGCGAAGAAGCCGCGCACCACCAGGCGGCGGGCCTCGTCGGCGGGGATGCCGCGGGCCTGCAGGTAGAAGAGCTGCTCGTCGTCGAAGCGGCCGGTGGCGGAGGCGTGGCCGGCGCCGACGATCTCGCCGGTCTCGATCTCCAGGTTCGGGATGGAGTCGACCCGGGCACCGTCGGTGAGCACCAGGTTGCGGTTGTGCTCGTAGGTGTCGGTGCCCTCGGCGGCGGCGCGGATCAGCACGTCGCCGACCCAGACGGCGTGCGCGTCCTGGCCCTGCAGCGCGCCCTTGTAGACGACGTTGGAGCGGCAGTGCGGGGTGTCGTGGTCGATGACCAGACGGTGCTCCAGGTGCTGGCCGGCGTCGGCGAAGTAGAGGCCGAACAGCTCGGCCTCGCCGCCGGGGGCCGCGTAGGTGACCCGGGGGTGGATCCGGACCAGGTCGCCGCCGAAGGTGACGACCACGGACTTCAGCGAGGCGTCGCGGCCGACCAGCGCGGTCTGCTGGGCGGCGTGCACCGCGTCGCGGTCCCAGTCCTGGACGGAGACGAAGGTGAGCTTGGCGCCGTCGCCGACGAGCAGCTCGACGTTGGCGGCGCGGGTGCCGGTGCCGGTGTGGTTGATCACCACGACGGCCTCGGCGAAGGGCTTGACGTCGACCACCACGTGGGCGAAGCGGGTGCCGCCCTCGCCGCGCACGTCGATCTTCACCGGCTCGGTGAGCGCCGTCTCCTTGGGGACGGTGACCACGAGCGCCTGCTCGAAGGCGCTGAACGCCTGGGCGGCGACCCGGTCGACCGGCTTGCCGGCCTTGCCGAGGCGGGCGTCGTCGCGGCCGACGGTCTCGGCGGTGACGCCCTCCGGCAGGCTCAGCTCGATCTTGTCCTCACCCTGCTCGGCCGTGGCGGCGGTGCCGTCGTGCAGGCCGGCCAGGCGGTGCATCGGGGTGAAGCGCCAGTCCTCCTCGCGGCCGGTGGGCACCGGGAAGTCCGCGACGTCGAAGGAGGGCTTGACCGCGACGCGCGCGTCGATCGGCTGCTGGACGGTGGCGCGGCCGGTGCCGGGGCCGGCGAGCTGGGCGCCCGCGCCGGCGGTGCCGACCTCGATCGAACCGGCGGTGGTGGAGCCGGTGGTGTTCTGAACGTCAGCCATGGCTGTCGTAGTGCTCTCTTCCTAAGAATGCAGAATGCGGACTGGTCTTCGTGCGGCTGCGGCGTCAGCCGACGGAGCCCTCCATCTGCAGCTCGATCAGCCGGTTCAGCTCCAGCGCGTACTCCATCGGCAGCTCGCGCGCGATCGGCTCGACGAAGCCGCGGACGATCATCGCCATCGCCTCGAACTCGGTCATGCCGCGGCTCATCAGGTAGAAGAGCTGGTCCTCGCTGACCTTGGAGACGGTCGCCTCGTGGCCCATCGACACGTCGTCCTCGCGGACGTCCACGTAGGGGTAGGTGTCCGAGCGGGAGATGGTGTCGACCAGCAGGGCGTCGCAGAGCACGTTGGACTTGGCGCCCTTGGAGCCCTCGCCGATCTCGATCAGGCCGCGGTAGGAGGTGCGGCCGCCGCCTCGCGCCACCGACTTGGAGACGATGTTGGAGGAGGTGTTCGGCGCCATGTGGACCATCTTGGCGCCGGCGTCCTGGTGCTGGCCCTCACCGGCGAAGGCGATCGACAGGGTCTCGCCCTTGGCGTGCTCGCCCATCAGGTAGACGGCCGGGTACTTCATGGTGACCTTGGAGCCGATGTTGCCGTCGACCCACTCCATGGTCGCGCCCTCGTACGCCACGGCGCGCTTGGTGACCAGGTTGTAGACGTTGTTCGACCAGTTCTGGATGGTCGTGTAGCGGCAGCGGCCGCCCTTCTTGACGATGATCTCCACGACCGCGGAGTGCAGCGAGTCGGAGGAGTAGATCGGCGCGGTGCAGCCCTCGACGTAGTGGACGTAGGCGTCCTCGTCGACGATGATCAGCGTCCGCTCGAACTGGCCCATGTTCTCGGTGTTGATCCGGAAGTAGGCCTGGAGCGGGATGTCGACGTGGACACCCTTCGGCACGTAGATGAACGAGCCGCCGGACCACACGGCCGTGTTCAGCGCGGCGAACTTGTTGTCGCCGACCGGGATCACGGTGCCGAAGTACTCCTGGAAGATCTCCGGGTGCTCCTTCAGCGCGGTGTCGGTGTCCAGGAAGATGACGCCCTGCTCCTCCAGGTCCTCGCGGATCTGGTGGTAGACGACCTCGGACTCGTACTGCGCGGCGACACCGGCGACCAGGCGCTGCTTCTCCGCCTCCGGGATGCCGAGCTTGTCGTACGTCGCCTTGATGTCGGCGGGCAGGTCCTCCCAGGACTCGGCCTGCTTCTCGGTGGAGCGGACGAAGTACTTGATGTTGTCGAAGTCGATGCCGGAGAGGTCCGAGCCCCAGGTCGGCATGGGCTTCTTGTCGAACAGCTTCAGGCCCTTGAGACGCAGGTTCAGCATCCACTCGGACTCGCTCTTCTTGGCCGAGATGTCGCGGACCACGTCCTCGCTGAGCCCTCGCTTGGCCTCGGCGCCGGCGACGTCCGGGTCGGCCCAGCCGTACTCGTAGGTGCCCAGGCCTTCGAGCTCCGGGTGCGAAACGGTGTCAGTCATGCGAGCTTCCTAACGCGCGGACGCTGAATCATCGGTGGACGTACCGGCAGTCGGCGCGGCATCGGTGTCCCGGCCCGCGGCGGAGCGCAGGGCGGGCGACGATGCGGCACCGGGTGCCGGCACATAGGTGGTGCAGACCCCGTCGCCGTGGGCGATGGTGGCCAGCCGTTGCACATGGGTGCCCAGCAGCTGGGAGAAGACCTCGGTCTCCGCCTCGCAGAGCTGCGGGAACTGCTCGGCGATGTGCGCGACCGGGCAGTGGTGCTGGCAGAGCTGGGCGCCCGCCGGGGCCTGCGCCACGGCCGACGGGACCCGCCGCACCGTGGCAGCGTACCCGTCGGCGCTGAGCGCCTGGGCGAGGGCCTCGGTGCGCTCGCCCGCCCCGGCGGACCGCAGGGTCTCCAGGTACCTCTCCGCCTGCCGGCCGAACCGGGCGCGGGCGAAGGCGGCGACCGCCTCCTCGCCCGCCTTGCCGCCGCCCACCGCGTCGGAGATCCAACGCAGCGCGTCGGCGGCGAGCTGGTCGTACGCCTGGTAGAAGGCGTCGCGACCGGCGTCGGTGAGGCCGAAGACCTTGGCCGGGCGACCCCGGCCTCGGTTGCCGTACACCCGCTGCTCGCGGGCGTCGACCAGACCGGCGGCGGCCAGTCCGTCCAGGTGACGGCGGACGGCGGCGGCGGTGAGGCCGAGCCGGCTCGCCAGGTCGGCGGCGGAGGAGGGGCCGTGGTCGAGGATCGACCGGGCGACCCGGTCCCGGGTGGCGCGGTGGCCCTCCAGCAGCACCTCGGCCGCCGTCGCGGGCACGGCGCAGCCGGGGGCCGACTCGGCCTCCTGCTGCGTGGTGTGCTCGCGCATGTTTTTCACAACACCAGTGTTGCGTAATTACTTCCGGCAGGACAAGCCGTGACCCAGGCCTCACCCGTGGCATCTGTCACGCAGGTTAGCCTTACCTGACCTGCGGGAATGATCACCAAGCCCGGTGTCGGGCCCGGCCGTTCGGGGCTCTTAGACTCGCCCGTATGCATTCCGAACCCGCGGTCCGGATCACCGGGCTGGTCAAGCGCTACGGCCAGAAGGCCGCGGTGGACGGTCTCGACCTCAGCATCGCCCGCGGCGCGGTCACCGCCGTCCTCGGCCCCAACGGCGCCGGCAAGACCACCACCATCGAGACCTGCGAGGGCTACCGCCGCCCCGACGCCGGCACCGTCCGCGTCCTCGGCCTCGACCCGGTCGGCCAGGCCGCCGAGCTGCGCCCCCGGATCGGCGTGATGCTGCAGGCCGGCGGCGTCTACGCGGGCGCCCGCGCGGTCGAGATGCTCCGGCACACCGCGAAGCTGCACGCCCACCCGCTGGACGTCGACGCGCTGGTCGAACGGCTCGGCCTCGGCTCCTGCGGCCGCACCACCTACCGCCGGCTCTCCGGCGGCCAGCAGCAGCGGCTCGCCCTGGCGATGGCCGTGGTCGGCCGCCCCGAACTGGTCTTCCTGGACGAGCCCACCGCCGGCCTCGACCCGCAGGCCCGCCGCGCCACCTGGGAACTGGTCCGCGACCTGCGCCGGGACGGCGTCACCGTGGTCGTCACCACCCACCACATGGACGAGGCCGAACAGCTCGCCGACCACGTCGCCATCGTCGACCGCGGCAAGGTGATCGCCACCGGCACCCCGGACGAGCTGTGCCGCGGCGGCGCCGAAGCCGGCCTGCGCTTCGACGGCCCGCCCGGCCTCGACCTCACCACCCTGCTCAAGGAACTGCCCGAGGGCGCCACCGCCGCCGAGCCGCGCCCCGGCAGCTACCGCGTCGAGGCGCCGGTCGACCCGCAGCTGCTGGCCACCGTCACCGCCTGGTGCGCGGCCGCCGGCGTGCTGCCCGAGCGGCTCGCGGTGCAGCGCCGCAGCCTCGAAGACGTCTTCCTCGACCTGACCGGACGGGACCTGCGCTCGTGACCACCGAATCCGTGACCACCGACTACTCCCCCCGGCCCGGCGCCGCCCCGGTCGGCCGGATGCTGCTCGCCCAGACGGCCTTCGAGACGAAGATGCTGCTGCGCAACGGCGAACAGCTGCTGCTCACCGTGATCATCCCGACGGTGCTGCTGGTGCTCTTCTCCGCCGTCGACATCGTCGCCGTGGAGGGGCCCGGCAAGCGGGTCGACTTCCTCGCCCCCGGCCTGCTCGCGCTCGCCGTGATGTCCACCGCCTTCACCGGGCAGGCCATCGCCACCGGCTTCGAGCGCCGCTACGGCGTGCTCAAGCGGCTCGGCGCCAGCCCGCTGCCGCGCTGGGCGCTGCTCACCGCCAAGACCGGCTGCGTCCTGGTCACCGAGGCGCTCCAGGTCGCCCTGCTCTCGGTGATCGCGCTCGCCCTCGGCTGGTCCCCGCAGGGCAACCCGCTCGCCGTCGCCGCCCTGCTCGTCCTCGGCACCGCCGCCTTCTCCGGCCTCGGCCTGCTGATGGCCGGCACCCTGCGCGCCGAGGCCACCCTGGCCGCCGCCAACCTGGTCTTCATCCTGCTGCTGCTGGCCGGCGGCGTGATCGTCCCGCTCTCGAAGTTCCCCCCGGCCGTCCAGTCCGCCCTGGAACTCCTCCCCATCGCCGCCCTCTCCGACGGCCTCCGCTCCGTCCTCCAGACCGGCGCCGGCATCCCCTGGTCCGACCTCGGCATCCTCACCGCCTGGTCCGCCCTCGCCCTCACCGCCGCCGCCCGCTTCTTCCGCTGGGAGTGACCCTCAGGGCGAAGGCGTCCCCTTCGGCCAGACACAGGGCGTGCTGACGTTAAGCGAGAGGTTGTGGCTGCTCTCCGAGACACCGTCGAGTACCGCCACGAATCCATCCTTGGGGTTCTTCAGCTTCACCCAGTCGAAAGTGGCGTCCGGGGCCATCTCGAACCCCTTCTTCCCCATCAGAAGGGTTCGGAAGGCCTCGGCAGCCTCAACCTTGCGCTCGGATGGGACGTCCCCGAAGTCGTACCCTCGCGATGTCTGCTTCCTGCCGTGCGGGCCGACGTCGTTGTGATTGCACTCCAGATCGCTGAAGTCTCCGACGCTGCTCGCCAAGGGTTCAATCGACAGTTTCGCCTGGATCTCCGCAAGGTAGTTGTCGACCTGCTTCCTTGCCTCGTCCAGCGTGATCGTGGGCTTCCTGCGCTCCGAGACGGTCGAAAGCCCGCATGAGCTCAAGGCCAGTACCCCGATGGCCAACGCAGCTACGAAAGCCGTCCGGGGGGTGCGGCTGGCAGCTGTCATCGGTTCCACTTCCCTGTGATGATCTCCCCCATGGCCGTGAGGGAGTACGTGTTGTCGTTCCAGTAGTCGGAGTGATCCGTATCCGGGCTGGTCGGGATGGTCCGCGCACCGAAGTCAGGGACCATGGGGTCGCGTCCGTGGATCAGATGGTGGTCGGGATTCTGGATGAGGCCGTACCAGCTGCCGAGGTTGTTGCCGCCGTTGCTCGCCAATTTGTCCGCGGTCATGGGGAACGCCATATCGATCTTGTCGATATCACCCTTCGCGGCGAAGACGTGAGACGGATCGACCCCGAGATCGCGGGCATGTTCGACGCCGACACCAGGACTGGCGATCAGGACGACGTTGTCGACCGGCAGGCCCTTGTCACGCAGGGCATAACCGACGGTCGTGGTTCCATAGCTGTGGGCAAGGATCGTGTTGTTGGACGGAGCCCCCTGATGCGTGGTTCGAAGACCTGATTCGAAACTGTGCAGGCTCTCCGACGCGTTTCTCGCGTAGGTGTCCTTCGTCGCTTGCGGGACGATCGACTGGGGCGCGTCGTACCCGACCCAGGTGATGGACGACGTGGTCCTCGGGTCCCCTGCCTTCTTGTTGGCCGCGTTCGCCGAGGCGACCATGCGGTCCGACCGGTCGATGTCGCCCCCGATCTCGCCGAGCCGTGCGCCGGTGCCGGGAACATACGTCGAGACGTTGTCAGCGGTGTCCGGATTGTTGACGGCGACGATCGCGTGGCCCAGGCCCTTGGTGTCGAAGCCCAGCAGGTAGGTGGGCGGATTATTCTGGTCGACCTTGGTCGTCAGCCGCTTGTCGATGGCGTTCACGCCCTTGATCTGCTCCTCCAGGAGGATCTTCCGCCGCTCCCAGTCGTCATGGGCGGGGTTCGACACGGCGCCGCTCATGCCCGCGATCTTCGCCGGCGGCTCGGGCCCCAGGTGGTCGAGCTGGACTTGGAGGTCCTGCTTCGCCTGCTGCAGGGTGATGCGGTTGGCGCGGTCGCGGTCGGTTGCCGGGATGCCGTCGAGGTTGCCGATCCGGTCGGGGTGGGCGTCGATGAACTTCTGCCGCTGGTCCTCGGTGAGGCCGTTCCACCACTGCTTGACGTTGTTCGGGTCGGTGCCGGCCGCCGGAATGTTCTCGCGGGCGTTCTCGGCGGCCAGATCCTGCGCCACGGTGGCGGCGTTCAACCCGGTGCCGTTGCTCGCGTTGGTCGCCAGGTGACTCAGCCGCGTGCTGATCTCCTGGTCGGCGTGGGCCGCCTCGGTGAGGGCGGCGGTGATGCGATTGCTGATGGCGATCGCGGTCCGCTCGGCGCCGGAGCCGGCGAAGTTCGGGGAGGAGGGCTCGTTGTCCCAAGTGATCCGCCCGTCCGGGGCGACGTTGAGCTTCGCTTTCTTGGCGTCGTCCAGGGCGTTGATCAGGTGGGACTGGGCCAGCGCGAACTGTTCGGCGGCGTTGGCCAGCGCCCTGCTGACGAACGAGAGCTCCTGCTTGGCGGCCTGGAGTTCGCCGCCGAGTTCCGCGATGCGGCCGTGGGCCGTGCCGGCGGTGGGGCCGGTCCAGTTCGAGGCGCTCAGCCGGTCGGCGACCTCGTGCTGCCAGGCGTCCACGTGCTGCCCGAAGGCCTTGGCGAGGGCGTCGAAGGCGTTCTTCGCGATGGTGATGTTGTTGATGTTGGCGTCGTAGAGGCTCTTGATGTCCATCGGCTACCGGGCCTTCCGCTCGGCGGCGGCGCGCGCCGTGGCAGCGGCGGGGGAACTCTCGCTCGCCAGGACCGTCCCGAAGGGATCGGACGCCAGCGCCGGTGTCGCGCCGCCCTGGGCGGGGCCCGCCGCGCCGCGGAGGTGCGCGTAGACGCTCTGCTCCACCTGCCGGTAGTGGCCCGCGGTCGTGACGAGCTTGGCGCCGACGTCCGACATGTCGCCGGAGAGCTTGTCCAGCAGCGTCTTCCAGTTCGCGCCGCAGTTGTGGATCGCGGCCGCCGTGGACCAGCCCTGAAGGGTCGCGGCCGCCTGATCGCTCGGCGCGATGATCTTCGTCGTCTCGCCCGGCACCTGTCCGGCTATGTGCTGGGCGGTCTGGCCACAGCCCTGCAGTGCCGCCGGATTGACCTTGACCGCCGAAGCGAGGTCGGGATTCGGCACGGTTCCCCCCTGTGCGTCGTCTCACCGTCGTGGTGTCGGCAGTCTGCCGGGGGCGTCCGGGGCCGTGCATGAGTATTCGTACTCAGACTTCATGGCCCGCCCGGGGGCGAGAGCGGGACGGCCCCCGGTTCGTTCGTGAACCGGGGGCCGTCGTGTCGATGGGGAGCGTCAGCTCTGGTCGCCGTTGGTGCGGCGGCGGCGGGCGAGGAGGACGAGGGCGCCGCCGAGGAGGAGGACGCCGGCGCCGGCCGCCGCGATGACGGGGGTGGCGTCGCTGCTACCGGTCTGGGCGAGCACCGGGGCGGACGGGGTCTGGGTGGCCGTCGGCGTGGGGGTGGGGGTGACCGTCCGGGTCGGGGTCGCCGTCGGGCTGGGGGTGGCGGTCGGGGTGACCGTCGGGGCCGGCGTCGGCGTGACCGTCGGGGTCGGGGTCGCCGTGGGCGTCACCGTCGGCGTCGGGGTGGGGGTCGGGGTGACCGTCCGGGTGGGGGTGGGCGTCGGGGTCGGCGTCGCGGTGGGCGTCGGCGTGGGGGTGGGAGTGGGCGTCGGAGTCGGGGTGGGGGTCGGGGTCGCGCAGACCTCGATCTCCTTGCTCTCCGTCTTGTTCCAGTCCTTGTTCTTCGGGTCCTCGGTGGTGGTCACCACCAGGGTCGCGCTGATCGTCGCGGTGTGCGCCTTCACCGCGAAGGTCTGGTGGAACTCCTTGCCGAACTCCTTCTGGTCGAGCAGCTTCTCGCCGTCGACGGTCAGGCTGACGCTGTTCTTTATGCCCGACTGCTCGCTGTAGTTGGTCAGATCGATGACGATCTTGTCGCAGGTGACCTGCCAGGTCGGTACGTGCGCCGAGGCGCCGGTCGCCAGGGCCACCGGCAGCAGGACGGCGGCCGCCGCCGTGCCCGCGAGTGCCGTGCCACTGATTCCGATCTGCCGCCGCTGTCGCGCCATTTCGTTGTCCCCTCCGAACGGTCTTGTGCAGCAGGCGTGTTGAGTGGATCAGCGGTGGCCCGCTACGACTGTCCGGGGGACTCTACCGGCACTCACGCACCCCTCCACACCCCACCGCACGACCGGATTTCCACTGTCCGTCCGGCCCCGGATGTGCTTCTTCAGCCCATCACACCCATGACCTCGGCCGACACCGGTTCGGCAAACTCGAATGAACTCCGTCACAGCGGCCGAAAAACAGCGACCCCCGGCGATCGCGTTCGATCACCGGGGGCGCTGAAACGGTCAAACCGAAGCCGCTCAGGCCTGGTTGGCCGCCTTGCGACGACGCGCGACGAGCACCAGCGCGCCACCGGCGGCGATCACCACGGCGCCACCGATCGCCAGCGGCAGGACCGGGCCGGAACCGGTGGAGGCCAGGCCGCCCCCGGTGTTGGCCGCGGCCGACGGGCTCGCCGAGGCGGAGCCGCCCGGCGCGACCGCCGTACCCGAGGCCGAGGCGGACGCGGAGGCCGACGGGCTCGCCGAACCGCTCGCGCTCGGCTTGGCGCTGCCGGAGGGCGAGCCGGACGCGGACGGGCTGCCCGAGGCGCTCGGGCTCGCCGAGGTGCCCGGGGTGGTCGGGGTGGCGGCCGGCGTGCTCGGCGCCCCCGAGTTGCTCGGGGTGGTGGTCGCGGTCGGCGTCCCGGTCGGCACGACCACCGGCGGCGTGGTGGCCGGCGTGGTCGGCGGCACGGTGGGCTGGGTGGGCAGGCAGCCGGTGAACGGGTAGTGGTGCGTCTCCGCACCGCCCTTGCCGGTCAGCGACTTGACGATGACCGAGCCGTTGACCGGCGCGGCCGAGCCGAGGTCGAACGCGGCGTTCGGCGCCAGCACGGTGCCGGCCCAGGCGGCCAGGCTGCTCTTGACCACCTTGGTGGCGGACGGGAAGTTCCAGAGCAGCTTGGCGCGGATCGCCCCGCCGTGCGCGCTCTGCAGCTTGTCGTCCAGGAGGTAGGCCTTCTTGCCCTCGTCCCACAGGTGGAAGCCGGTGGTCTTGGCGGCGGCCTGGTCGTAGGACTCGCCGGTCACGGTGACCACGGTGACCGAGCCGGCCGGCACCTTCAGGAAGACGTTGGTGGCGCCCTGCAGGGTGGCGGCGCTGACCGTGAAGCCGTTGAACGAGGCGTCGCCGGCGGTCAGGTAGAGGTCGGCGCCCTTGGCCTCGACCTTGGCGCCGGCGGCCTGCGGCGCGGCGGCCAGCGCGGCCGAGGCGGCGCGCAGCATGGTGAACTCGGTCTTGAAGTCGATCGGCGAGGGACCCTGGCCGACGGTGCCCTGGTGGGCCTGGATGACGGCACCCTCGGCCTTCGAGCCGTAGACGCCGTTGCCCTTCATGACCTGGGTGTTGTTGCCGGTCAGCTTGCCGGCCACGATCAGCGCGTTGCCGCCGGGCAGCGCCTTGACCTGCTCCGGGGTCAGCTCCTGGCCGACCGAGAAGCCGCCGGTGAAGTCGGCGTTGCCGCCGACCGCCACCGCACCCTCGGCGTCCGGCGTGTGGGTGTCGTCGCCCTCGACGAACTCGCCGTACTGGCCGGCGACCCCGAGGTTGAGGCACTGGCCGCCCGGGGCGGCGTGGGCGGCGGCCGGAGCGACGAGTCCGGCCAGGACGAGGGATCCGCCGAGCGCGAGAGCGGCGGCGGGTACGGATATGCGCATGTGCAGGATCTCCGCTTACGTGCGGGGGGTGGGAGGGGTCCGAGAACCGGGAAAAAGGTATGGACCAAACCGCACTCTTTCGGCCAAGCGGGTGATTGGTCAAGACCAATGCCCGCGTTGCCCGAAGAGTCCTTTTTGCCCACTCTTTGCGTCAGTCAGGTTTGCCGCTATGTCGACACGGGAAAACCGGCCCGTCGCCACACCGCGAGGCGCCCGGCCCCGGCCCAAGATCGCCTGTAAGGCCGCATACCATGGACGCCGTGCCTAACACCACCCCCTTCTCCCTGCTCGCCGAGCGCTGGCAGCCCTCCGCCGCCATGGTCAAGCGCGCCGCGTTCGCCGCGCTGGTGATGAGCGTGGTGATCGTCGTGACCGGCGGCGCCGTCCGGCTCACCGCCTCCGGCCTCGGCTGCACCACCTGGCCGCGCTGCACCGACGAGAGCCTGACGCCCACCGCCGAGATGGGCTTCCACGGCGTCATCGAGTTCACCAACCGGATGCTCACCTACGTGCTGAGCGGCGCGATCGGCTGGGCGATCCTGGCCGCCCGCTGCCACCGCCCCTGGCGGCACGGGCTGACCAAGCTCGGCTGGGCCCAGTTCTGGCTGGTGATGAGCAACGCCGTGCTCGGCGGCATCACCGTGCTGACCGGCCTCAACCCCTACACCGTGGCGCTGCACCTGATCGCCGCGATGGCCCTGGTCTGGGTCGCGCTGCTGATGTGGGAGCGGTCCAAGGAGGGCGACGGCCCGGCCCGCCTGCTGGTCGCCGAGCCGATCAAGCGGCTCTCCTACGTCGTGGTCGTCGTCATCGGCCTGCTGGTGGCCGCCGGCACACTGGTCACCGGCGCCGGCCACCACCCGGGGACGCCCAAGGACAACAAGCTCGTCCCGCGGATCCCGATCGACTACGACCGGCTCGCCCAGGCCCACGCCGACCTGGCCTTCGTCTCGATCGGCCTGTCGATCGCGGTGATCTTCGTGTTCGCCGCCGTCAAGGCCCCGCCGGCCGCCAAGGCCCGCGCCCGCGAGTTGCTGATCGGCCTGCTGCTGCAGGGCGTGATCGGCTTCGTCCAGTACTTCACCGACGTCCCCGAGCTGCTGGTCGGCCTGCACATGCTGGGCGCCACGCTGATCTGGATCGCCGCCCTGCGCATCCCGCTCGCCCTGCGCACCCGCGAGGACGCGGACACCCCCGCCGAAACGCCCGCCACCCGCACCCCGCAACCCGCGGCGGCCTGACGAGAGAACAGTGGATACGAGTCTGGCCCCCACCGCTCGGGCGATGGGGGCCAGACTCGTATCCCTTGCTGTGACAAGCAGAGGCGGCCTGCTCAGTCCACCCGCAGAATCCGCGAGACGTAGATCCGCGGCGGCTCCTGCCCTTCGTCCACCGCGTACTCCACCAATCCCAGATCCCGGCGCAGCGGTGCCGAGTGCATGCCCGGCCGCCCCGGGACCGGCATGCTCAGGTGCGGGAAGGGGTTCTCGCGCAGCTCGACGACGAACGCCACGACAGCGGAGAAGACGTCGGCCGGTGTGCCCGGGTCACCGAGGAACTCCTCGACGACCGGGGAGAAGGTGATCGGGTCGTCGTCGTCCGGGAACTCGGTGTCGTCGCTCACCGCGCCCCGAGGCGGCGCAGGACCACGGACGCGGACGTGCCCGGGGCGGTGCCGGCCTGGACGGCGGCGTGAACGCGGTCACCCTCCGGGTCCTGGTACAGCTCGGCCCGCAGCCACCACCGCTTCAGCACGCCGCCGATCGTGTCGACGTCAGCCTCACCCATTTCCCGGTAGAACTCCATCCGCTGCGCCGGCGGCAGCGCGGCGGCGACGCCGTCCTGGGTGCGTGGGATGGGCTGTCGGCCGTCGTGGTGGCCGTGCAGAGACGCTGCGCTCACCGTTCCTCCGAAGGGTCTCGTACGGGCGGGACTGACACCAGTCTCCCCTTCCCGGGGCCCGGGCCGATACCGATCGGGGCGACGGACTCGGACCGGGGAGCCCGCGAACGACGAAGGGCCCCGGTCTCCGCGAGACCGGGGCCCTTCGTGCTGCGTCCGTGCGTGCCCGCGCGGGGTCAGCCGCCGAGCTGGATGCCGGCCATCCGCTTCCACTCGTACGGGCCGGTCTTCACCTTCAGGCCCAGCTCGCCCTCGAAGTCGTCGTGCAGGGTGACCCCGGCCAGCTCGGCGGCCCGGCGGCCGATCGCGTAGCTGGGCGCGACCTGGTCGCCCCAGGTGCCGTCGGCGCCGACCACCACGATCCGGGTGGCGACCGCGCCGACGTACTCCACGACGCCGTCGGCGCTGCCGCCGTGCTGCGCGGCGAAGGCGGTCAGGTGCTTGGCGATGCGCTTGGCGCGGCGCTCGGCACGGGCGTCCGGCGCGGCGGTGGTGGCGGTCTCTGCGCTGCTCATGCCCGCATGCTACCGAGCGGTAGCGGCGCTGGCGACGGGAGCACCGTGTGCACCGGGCCACATACTGGTGGGGTGACCTTCGACGGCTGGCCGGCCGAGGCGCTCGACTTCTACGAGCACCTCGAGGCCGACAACTCCAAGACCTTCTGGCAGTCCCACAAGGACCGGTACGAGCACGCCGTACGGGAGCCGATGGAGCGACTGCTCGCCGAGCTGGAACCCGGGTTCGGGCCGGGCAAGATCTTCCGCCCCAACCGCGACGTCCGGTTCAGCGCCGACAAGTCCCCGTACAAGACGCACATCGGCGCCCACCTGACCGCCGGCGGCTACGTCCAGCTCTCCGCCGACGGCCTGGCCTGCGGCAACGGGCTCTACCAGCTCGCCCCCGACCAGCTCGACCGGTACCGGGCGGCGGTGGCCGAGGACGTCTCCGGCGCCGAGCTCGAACGGGTGGTCGCCCGGGTCCGCGAGGCGGGCCCGCAGGTGGTCGGCCGGGACTCGCTGAAGTCCGCGCCGCGCGGCTACCCCAAGGACCACCCGCGGATCGAGCTGCTCCGCCACAAGGGGCTGATCGCCTGGCAGGAGTGGGCCCCCGAGCCCTGGCTGGGCACCCGGGCCGCGTACGACCGGATCACCGCCTTCCTGCGCGCCTCGCAGCCGCTCAAGGACTGGCTGGACGGCCACGTCGGCCCCTCCGAGCTGCCCGCCCGCTGAACCCCGCTCGAACAGCAGAACGCCGAAGGGCCCCGGTCTCCACGAGACCGGGGCCCTTCGCCACGACGAGGCGGGCGGACTACTTCACGAACGGGTCCACCGCGATCACCACGAACAGCAGCGTCAGATAGGTGATCGACCAGTGGAACAGCCGCATCTCCTTCAGCTTGGCACCCACCACCCCGGCCTTGGCCCGGGAGTGCAGCGCGTGCGCCTCCTTCAGCCAGGCCGCGCCCAGCAGCACCGCCGCGACGGGGTACAGCCAGCTGGTGTCGGCCAGCGGCCAGAGCGCCAGCGAGACGAGCACCATCACCCAGGAGTAGGCGACGATCTGCCGGGCCACCGCCAGGTTGCCCTTGAGCACCGGCAGCATCGGCACCCCGGCCCGGGCGTAGTCCTCGCGGACCTTCATCGACAGCGGCCAGTAGTGCGGCGGCGTCCAGAAGAAGATCACCAGGAACAGCACCAGCGCCGACCAGGACACCGAGTTGGTGATCGCCGCCCAGCCGACGAAGACCGGCATGCAGCCGGCGATGCCGCCCCAGACGATGTTCTGCGCGGTGCGCCGCTTCAGCCCCAGCGTGTAGACGAACACGTAGAACAGCAGCGCGCCGAGCGCCAGCGCCGAGGCCAGCCAGTTGACCAGCAGGCCCAGCCAGACCGTGGACAGGACGCCGAGCGCGATGCCGAACACCAGCGCCTCGCGCGGCGACACCATCCCGGTGACGAGCGGCCGGCGCTCGGTGCGCGACATCACCGCGTCGATGTCGCGGTCGATGTACATGTTGAGGGCGTTCGCGCCGCCCGCCGACAGGTACCCGCCGACCACCACGTTCAGCACCAGGAGCAGGTCAGGCACACCGCGCTGGGCCAGGAACATCACCGGCACGGTGGTGATCAGCAGCAGCTCGATGATCCGCGGCTTGGTCAGTGCGACGAAGGCGCCGACACGGGCCCCGAACGGCCGTTGCGCAGGCGTCGCCCCGGTGACCCCGGCGGGACGGGATTCGACGGCGGTCACTAACACCCCAACTGAAGATGAATCCTCACAGGCGGCCACCGGAACGTTGTCTCCCGAATCGTCCGCTCTGCGCGTACCACGCCACCTTAGACGCTCCATATCTCCCCACCGGCCCCGGGGTGCCCCGGCGGGGCGGAACGCACACCCCCGGGTGAACCCCGTCCCCACCCCGCCGCCACCCCGCCCCCACCGACCTGGGGCGATGTCGTTCGGCCACCCCCCACCCCCGATCCGGCCCGCCGTCGCCCGTACCGCACCCCTAGGAGGCGAACCGGCCCAATCCGGGCGAGGGTGGACAAAGGTCGTGCCCCGCCTCTCCCCGGGAATGGCGGCCAACATGCCTGAGTTGTCCCACCACGGAGGGTGAGCCCCGGCCCGGACGGTAGGCTCCCCCACAGAAGCGGGATCTACCCTCCGTGACCGGCACCACCCAGCGTCCGGCCCCAGCGACGTGGCCGACCCGGTCCCTCACGGGGTCACTCTTCACAATGGAAGGAGCCCTGAGACAGGGTGAGCACGACGCCGAATGCATTCGAGTGGTCGGACCTCGACGAGCGGACCGTCGACACGGCCCGGGTCCTGGCGATGGACGCGGTCCAGAAGGTCGGCAACGGACACCCCGGGACGGCGATGTCGCTGGCCCCCGCGGCGTACCTGATCTTCCAGCGCTTCCTGCGCCACGACCCGACGGACCCGGCCTGGGCCGGCCGTGACCGGTTCGTCCTCTCCCCCGGGCACACCAGCCTGACCCTCTACACCCAGCTCTACCTCTCCGGCTACGGCCTGGAGCTGGACGACCTGAAGGCCTTCCGGGTCGCGGGCAGCCGCACCCCCGGCCACCCCGAGCACGGCCACACCGCCGGGGTCGAGACCACCACCGGCCCGCTCGGCCAGGGCATCGCCAACGCCGTGGGCATGGCGATGGCGGCCCGCTTCGAGCGCGGCCTGTTCGACCCGGACGCCCCGGCCGGCGAGTCGCCGTTCGACCACACCGTCTGGGCGATCGTCTCCGACGGCGACCTGGAGGAGGGCATCTCCGCCGAGGCCTCCTCGCTGGCCGGCCACCAGAAGCTCGGCAACCTGGTCGCGCTCTACGACGACAACCACATCTCGATCGAGGGCGACACCGAGACCGCCTTCTCCGAGGACGTCCTCAAGCGGTACGAGGCCTACGGCTGGCACGTCCAGCGGGTCACCCCGAAGGCCAACGGCGACATCGACGTCGCCGCGCTGGCCGACGCCCTGGCCGCCGCGAAGGCCGAGACCACCCGCCCGTCGATGATCGCTATGCGCACGATCATCGCCTGGCCGGCCCCGGACGCCCAGAACACCGCCAAGGCCCACGGCTCCGCGCTCGGCGCCGCCGAGATCGCCGCCACCAAGAAGGTCCTGGGCTTCGACCCGGAGAAGACCTTCGAGGTCAGCGACCAGGTCATCGAGCACGCCCGACTGGTCATCAAGCGGGGCAAGGCCGCCCGCGGCACCTGGGAGCAGTCCTTCGACGCCTGGCGCGCCGCCCACCCGCAGCGGGCCGCCGAGTTCGACCGCATCCAGGCCGGCGAGCTGCCCGAGGGCTGGAAGAAGGCCCTCCCGGTCTTCGAGGCCGGCAAGGCCGTCGCCACCCGCAAGGCCAGCGGCGAGGCCCTGAAGGCCTTCGGCGCGGTCATCCCGGAGCTGTGGGGCGGCTCGGCCGACCTCGCCGAGTCGAACCTCACCACCATCGACGAGGACAGCTCCTTCCTCCCCGAGGGCAACCCGCTGAAGACGGCCAGCCCGTACGGCCGGACCATCCACTTCGGCATCCGCGAGCACGCCATGGGCTCCACCATGAACGGCATCGCGCTGCACGGGAAGACCCGCGTCTTCGGCGGCACCTTCCTGGTCTTCGCCGACTACATGCGCCCCGCCGTCCGGCTCGCCGCGCTGATGAAGCTGCCGGTCACCTACGTGTGGACGCACGACTCCATCGGCCTCGGCGAGGACGGCCCGACCCACCAGCCGGTCGAGCACCTGGCCTCGCTGCGCGCCATCCCGGGCCTGGCCATGGTCCGCCCGGCCGACGCCAACGAGACCGCCGTCGCCTGGCGCACCGTCCTGGAGCGCCAGACCACCCACCCCGGCCCGGTCGGCCTGGCGCTCACCCGCCAGAACGTCCCGACGTACGACCGCACGGTGTACGGCTCCGCCGAGGGCACCGCGAAGGGCGGCTACGTCCTGGCCGAGGCGTCCACCGGCGCCCCGTCGGTGATCCTGATCGGCACCGGCTCCGAGGTCCAGCTGGCCGTCAAGGCCCGCGAGGTGCTGGAGGCCGAGGGCGTCCCGACCCGCGTCGTCTCGCTGCCGTCCTTCGAGTGGTTCCAGGAGCAGGACCAGGCCTACCGCGACAGCGTGCTGCCGCCGTCGGTCAAGGCCCGCGTCTCGGTCGAGGCCGGCATCGCCCAGGGCTGGCGCGAGCTGGTCGGCGACCACGGCCGGATCGTCTCGCTGGAGCACTTCGGCGCCTCCGCCGACTACCAGGTGCTCTTCGAGGAGTTCGGCATCACCGCCGAGCGCGTCGTCGCCGAGGCCCACAACGCCCTGCGCTCCCTCGAGGCCGTCAACCGCTAGCGGCCCCCGGGCCGGGCGTCCGACCGCACATCGGGCGCCCGGCCCCGCTGACCACCCCACAGGCAAAAGAAATAAGGACTGAAGCACCATGACTGACGCACTGAAGCGCCTCAGCGACGAAGGCGTGGCGATCTGGCTGGACGACCTCAGCCGCAAGCGGCTGAACAGCGGCAACCTCGCCGAGCTGGTGCAGCACAAGCACGTGGTGGGCGTCACCACCAACCCGACCATCTTCCAGAAGGCCATCGGCGGCGGCGACTCCGCCTACGACGGCCAGCTGCGCGACCTCGCCGTCCGCAAGGTCACCACGGACGAGGCCGTCCGCATGATCACCACCTCGGACGTGCGCGACGCCGCCGACGTGCTGCGCCCGGTCTACGACGCGTCCAACGGCCGCGACGGCCGGGTCTCCATCGAGGTCGACCCGCGCCTGGCCCACCAGACCGCGCCGACCGTGGCCGAGGCCAAGCAGCTGTGGTGGCTGGTCGACCGCCCGAACGTGTTCATCAAGATCCCCGCCACCAAGGCCGGCCTGCCGGCCATCGGCGAGGTCATCGGCAAGGGCATCAGCGTCAACGTCACGCTGATCTTCTCGCTGGAGCGCTACAAGGCCGTCATCGACGCCTACCTGACCGGCCTGGAGGCCGCCAAGGCCAAGGGCCTGGACCTCTCCCAGATCGAGTCGGTCGCCTCCTTCTTCGTCTCCCGCGTCGACACCGAGATCGACAAGCGCCTGGAGAAGATCGGCGGCGCCGCCAAGGACCTCCGCTCCAAGGCCGCCCTGGCCAACGCCCGCCTCGCCTACCAGGCCTACGAGGAGGTCTTCGGCTCGGTCGACGGCAAGACCGCCGGCACCGACCGCTGGAAGGCCCTGGAGGCCGCCGGCGCCAAGCCGCAGCGCCCGCTCTGGGCCTCCACCGGCGTCAAGGACCCGAACCTCCCGGACACCCTGTACGTCACCGAGCTGGTCGCCCCCGGCACCGTCAACACGATGCCCGAGGCCACCCTGGACGCCACCGACGACCACGGCGTGGTCACCGGCGGCACCATCGTCCCCAACTACGCCGACGCCCAGGCCGTGATGGCCGCCGTCGCCGCCGCCGGCGTGGACTACGACGACGTGGTCCAGGTGCTGGAGGACGAGGGCGTGGAGAAGTTCGAGCAGTCCTGGAACGAGCTGCTCGACACCGTCACCGCCTCGCTGGCCTCCTTCGCCGACGAGAAGTGACCCCCGGCTCACACTGCCAGCGCACGAAAGCGGAGCCCATCAAGTGAGCACTGACTTCCCAGAGTTGACTCCGGTGTCGGACGTGGACGACCTCCCGTCGGCACCCGTCAACCCGCTTCGTGACCCCGCCGACCGACGGCTCCCGCGCATCGCGGGGCCGTCCGGTCTGGTCATCTTCGGGGTCACCGGCGACCTGTCCCGCAAGAAGCTGATGCCGGCCATCTACGACCTGGCCAACCGCGGCCTGCTGCCGCCGGGCTTCTCGCTCGTCGGCTTCGCCCGCCGCGAGTGGGAGGACGAGGACTTCGCCAAGGAGGTGCACGACGCGGTCAAGGACCACGCCCGCACCCCCTTCCGCGAGGAGGTCTGGCAGCAGCTCGCCAAGGGCATGCGGTTCGTCCAGGGAAACTTCGACGACGACGATGCCTTCGACAAGCTCCGGGAGACCATCGAGGAGCTGGACAAGGCCCAGGGCACCGGCGGCAACTTCGCCTTCTACCTGTCCGTCCCGCCGAAGTTCTTCCCGACCGTCGTCCAGCAGCTCAAGAAGCACGGCCTGGCCGACCCTCCGAAGGGCTCCTGGCGGCGCGCCGTCATCGAGAAGCCGTTCGGCCACGACCTGGAGTCCGCCCAGGAGCTGAACCGGATCGTCCACGAGGTCTTCCCCCGGGACGAGGTCTTCCGGATCGACCACTACCTGGGCAAGGAGACCGTCCAGAACATCCTGGCGCTCCGCTTCGCCAACCAGATGTTCGAGCCGATCTGGAACCGGTCCTACGTCGACCACGTGCAGATCACCATGGCCGAGGACATCGGCATCGGCGGCCGGGCCGGCTACTACGACGGCATCGGCTCGGCCCGCGACGTCATCCAGAACCACCTGCTCCAGCTGATGGCGCTGACCGCCATCGAGGAGCCGGCGTCCTTCCACCCGAAGGCGCTGGTGGCCGAGAAGCTCAAGGTGCTGAGCGCCGTCAAGCTGCCCGCCGACCTCGGCGAGCACACCGTGCGCGCCCAGTACGCGGCCGGCTGGCAGGGGGGCGAGGAGGTCGTCGGCTACCTCGACGAGGACGGCATCAACCCGGACTCGAAGACCGACACCTACGCGGCCATCAAGCTGGAGATCAACAACCGCCGCTGGGCGGGCGTGCCGTTCTACCTGCGCACCGGCAAGCGGCTGGGCCGCCGGGTCACCGAGATCGCGGTGGTCTTCCAGCGCGCCCCGTACCTGCCGTTCGACTCCTACGCGACCGAGGAGCTGGGGCAGAACGCCCTGGTCATCCGGGTGCAGCCGGACGAGGGCGTCACCGTGCGGTTCGGCTCCAAGGTGCCGGGCACCTCCTTCGAGGTCCGGGACGTCACGATGGACTTCGCCTACGGCGAGTCCTTCACCGAGTCCTCCCCGGAGGCGTACGAGCGGCTCATCCTCGACGTGCTGCTCGGCGACGCCAACCTCTTCCCGCGCCACCAGGAGGTCGAGCTCTCCTGGCAGATCCTCGACCCGATCGAGAAGTACTGGGACGCCCACGGCAAGCCGGCCCAGTACCCGGCCGGCACCTGGGGCCCGACCGAGGCGGACGAGATGCTCGCACGAGACGGCAGGAGCTGGCGCCGGCCATGAAGATCGACCTCACGAACACCACGTCCAGCAAGATCAACGCCGCGCTGATGGAGGCCCGCCGGGGCAGCGGTGCCACCGCCGCCGGCATGGTCCTCACGCTGGTGATCGTCACCGACGAGGGCAGCGCCTACGACGCCCTCAAGGCGGCCAACGACGCCTCCCGCGAGCACCCCTCGCGCACCCTGGCGGTCATCAAGCGCGCCGGGCGCTCGCCCCGGGCCCGCGCCGAGACCCGCCTGGACGCCGAGGTGCTGGTCGGCTCCGACGCCGGCTCCGGCGAAACGGTCATCCTGCGCATGCACGGCGAACTCGCCTCGCACGCCCAGTCGGTGGTCCTGCCGCTGCTGCTGCCGGACGCCCCGGTGGTGGTCTGGTGGCCGGACAACGCGCCGCTGCACCCGGCACGCAACCCGCTGGGCTCGCTCGCCCAGCGCCGGATCACCGACGCGGTCACCGCCGAGTCCCCGGTCGGCCAGCTCGCCCAGCGGGCCGAGAGCTACACCCCCGGCGACACCGACCTGGCCTGGACCCGGATCACCGGCTGGCGCTCGATGCTGGCCGCCGCGCTGGACCAGCGGCCGTCCACGATCACCTCCGCGGTGGTCGAGGGCGAGTCCTACAACCCCAGCGTCGAGCTGCTCGGCCTCTGGCTGCACAGCCGGCTGCGGGTCCCGGTCGAGCGGGTCGTCACCAACGGCCCCGGCATCACCGCCGTGCACCTGCGCACCACCGACGGGGACATCACCCTGGACCGCCCGGACGGCCTGATGGGCACGCTCTCCATGCCCGGCTCGCCGGACCGCCAGGTGGCCCTCAAGCGCCGCGAGACCGCGGAGCTGATCGCCGAGGAGCTGCGCCGGCTGGACCCGGACGACATCTACGCGGCGGCCGTGCGCACGCCGGTCGACCGGCTGCAGGAGCCGAACACCGCCGAGACCGCGGTGGCGGCCGAGGTGGCCGTCCAGGTCGCCGAGGCCGAGCAGGCCGCCGCGGTCACCGAGGCGGCCGAGGAGCCCGTGGCCCCGAAGAAGCCGGCCGGCAAGCGCGCCGCCAAGAAGGCCGACGGATGAGCGCCACCACCCCGCAGCTGGTCGTCCACCGGGACAAGGAGCTGATGGCCCAGGCGGCCGCGGCCCGGCTGATCACCCGGATCGTGGACGCCCAGGCCGCCCGCGGCACCGCCTCGGTGGTGCTCACCGGCGGACGCAACGGCAACGCCCTGCTGGCCGCGATCGCCGCCTCCCCGGCGCGCGACGCGGTCGACTGGGCGCGGCTGGACCTCTGGTGGGGCGACGAGCGGTTCCTGCCCTCCGGCGACCCGGAGCGCAACGCCGTCCAGGCCCGGGCCGAGCTGCTGGACGCCGTCCCGCTCGACCCGGCCCGGGTGCACGAGATGCCCGCCTCGGACGGGGTGGACGGCTCGGACGTCGAGGCCGCCGCGGCCCGGTACGCGGAGGAGCTCGCCGAGGCGGCCGGACCGGGCGACCGGCTCGGCGTCCCCGCCTTCGACGTGCTGCTGCTCGGCGTCGGCCCGGACACCCACGTCGCCTCGCTCTTCCCCGAGCACCCGGGCGTGCGGGAGACCGAGCTGACGGTGGTCGGCGTGCGCGGCGCGCCGAAGCCGCCGCCGACCCGGGTCTCGCTCACCCTGCCGGCGATCCGGGCGGCCCGCGAGGTGTGGCTGCTGGCGGCGGGCGAGGACAAGGCGGGCGCGGTCGCGCTGGCCCTGTCCGGCCCGGGCGAGCTCCAGGCCCCGGCCTCCGGCGCGCGCGGCACCCGCCGCACCCTGTGGCTGCTGGACCGCTCGGCCGCGGCCCAGCTGCCGCCCCAGCTCTACCCCCCGGCCTCCGCCTGAGCCCGGGAACGACGAAGGGGCGTCACCGTTCTTCCGAACGGTGACGCCCCTTCGCGATGCTCAGATCTCGCCACGGAGCTTGGCCAGCGCCTCGGCGAGGATCGCCTCGCCGTCGGCGTCGGTGCGCCGCTCGCGGACGTAGGCGAGGTGGGTCTTGTACGGCTCGTTGCGGGACGGCGCGGGCGGGTTGTGCTCGTCCTGGCCGGCCGGGAAGCCGCACCGGGGGCAGTCCCAGGTCTCCGGGATCGCCGCTTCGGCCGCGAAGCTGGGACGGGTCTCGTGCTTGTTGGCACACCAGAAGGAGATCCGGTTGCGGGGGGCGGATTCGCCGCGCTCCGCCTCACCCATCGGGCCGGCTCCGACCCTGCTGCCACGGATGGCGTTGCCACTTGCCACGGTCTGACTCCCTGCGTGCTGGTGCGCCGACCCGCCGCGTGCGCGTCGGTGGCGAAAGTCGTCCTAGTGTAAGCAGGAGTTAAGGATGCGCCACCACCGGCTCCGCCCCGGACCGTTCCAGCATAGGCCGCGGGGCGACGAGGCGTCAGAGGTACGTCAGCTCTTGTACTTGAGCACCAGGCTGAGCACCACGATGCAGGCGAACCAGCCGAGACCGACCACGATCGTGATGCGGTCCAGGTTGCGCTCGGCCACGGCCGAGCCACCGCCGGTGGACATCGCGCCGCCACCGAACATGTCCGACAGACCGCCGCCCTTCCCCTTGTGCAGCAGCACCAGGAGGATCATCAGCAGGCTGAAGACGATCAGGGCAATCGAGAACCCGAGAACCACGACGGGACCAACTCTCTCGTATCTTCGGCGAAGGGGCCGGACCACGACGGGTGGTCCGGCCCCAAAGCCTACGTTGCTGCGGCGGCGTTAGCCTACTGCCTGGTCACGGTACCGCACGATCTTGACGAACTCCTCGGCGTCCAGCGAGGCACCGCCGATCAGACCGCCGTCGATGTCCGGCTTGGCCATCAGGCCGGCCGCGCTGGAGGACTTGACCGAACCGCCGTACAGCACCCGGACCTTGTCCGCGAGCTCGGCGGAGTACAGCTCGGCGATCCGCACGCGGATGGCCGCGCAGACCTCCTGGGCGTCCTCGGGGGTCGCCACCTCGCCGGTGCCGATCGCCCAGACCGGCTCGTAGGCGACCACGATGGACTCGGCCTGCTCGGCCGGGATGTCCTTCAGGGCGCCGTCGAGCTGGGCCAGCGTGTGCTGGACGTGGGTGCCGGCCTTGCGGACCTCCAGCGGCTCGCCGATGCACAGGATCGGGGTGATCCCGCTCCGGTACGCGGCCTTGACCTTGGCGTTGACGATCTCCTCGTCCTCGCCGTGGTACTGGCGGCGCTCCGAGTGGCCGATCACCGCGTAGGCGCACTTCAGCTTGGCCAGCATCGGGCCGGAGACCTCGCCGGTGTAGGCACCCCCGTCGTGCCGGGAGATGTCCTGCGAGCCGTACTTGATCTTCAGCTTGTCGCCGTCGACCAGGGTCTGCACCGAACGGAGGTCGGTGAACGGCACGAGGACGGCCACCTCGACCGACTCGTAGTCCTTGTCGGCCAGCGCGAAGGCCAGCTTCTGGGTGTGCTGGATGGCCTCAAGGTGGTTGAGGTTCATCTTCCAGTTGCCCGCCATCAGCGGGAGACGCTCAGTCATTCGTGATTCAGCCTTCCAGGGCGGCGAGACCGGGAAGGGTCTTGCCCTCCAGGTACTCGAGGCTCGCGCCACCGCCGGTCGAGATGTGCCCGAACTTCGTCTCGTCGAAGCCCAGGATGCGGACGGCCGCGGCGGAGTCCCCGCCGCCGACCACGGTGAACGCGTCGCTGTCCAGCAGGGCCTGCGCGACGGCCTTCGTACCCTCGGCGAAGGTGGGGTGCTCGAAGACGCCCACCGGGCCGTTCCAGAACACCGTCTTCGCGTCGGCCAGCTTCGCCGCGAACAGCTCGCGGGTCTTCGGGCCGATGTCCAGGCCTTCCTTGTCGGCCGGGATCTTGTCGGCGTCGACGACGTCGAAGTCCTCGACCGGCGCGTGCGTCTTGGTGTCGGGGAAGCTCGCGGAGACCGCGACGTCCACCGGCAGCACGAACTCGACGCCGTTCGCCTTGCCGCGCTCCAGGTACTCCAGGACGGTCGGGACCTGGTCCTTCTGCAGCAGCGAGATGCCGACCTCGTGACCCAGCGCGTACAGGAAGGTGTACGCCATGCCGCCGCCGATCAGGATGCGGTCGGCCTTGCCGAGCAGGTTGTCGATCACACCGACCTTGTCCGAGACCTTGGAGCCGCCGAGCACCACCACGTAGGGGCGCTCGACCTCCTCGGTGAGGCGCTTGAGCACGCCCACCTCGGTGGAGATCAGGTCGCCGACCGCGTGCGGCAGCAGGCCCGGCAGGTCGAACACCGAGGCGTGCTTGCGGTGCACCGCACCGAAGCCGTCGCCCACGTACAGCTCGGCCAGCGCGGCCAGCTGCTCGGCGAAGGCCTTGCGCTCCGCGTCGTCCTTGCTGGTCTCACCGGCGTTGAAGCGCAGGTTCTCGAGCAGCGTGACCTCGCCGTCGGCCAGGGCGGCGACGGTGGCCTTCGCGCTCTCGCCCACGGTGTCGGTCGCGAACGAGACCGGCGTGCCGAGGATCTCGCGGAGGCGGTCGGCCACCGGCGCGAGGGAGAACTGCGGGTCCGGCTCGCCCTTGGGGCGGCCGAGGTGGGAGGCGACGACGACCTTCGCGCCGCGCTGGACGAGCTTGGCGATGGTCGGGGCGACGGCGCGGATCCGGCCGTCGTCGGTGATCGTGCCGTCGGAAAGCGGAACGTTCAGGTCCGCGCGCACGAACACGCGCTTACCGGCGACGTCCAGATCTTCGATGGTCTTCACGGTCTTCGGTCTCCTGGCGAGATGGTGGAGCAGGCGACGACACAACGCTGTGCCGTCATGGGGAGTTGAGGGTGCGCAGACGGAGGGCCCGGTCGGCTTCGCACTTGCCTTCCGGGCCCTCCCCCCTACTTCACGTCAGCTCCCGCTGCGTCAGAGCCGGCCACCGACGAGGGTGGTCAGGTTGACGAGGCGGTTCGAGTAGCCCCACTCATTGTCGTACCAGCCGAAGACCTTGACCTGGTTGCCCTGGACCATGGTCAGCAGCGAGTCGAAGATCGTGGAGAACGGCGAGTTCACGATGTCGGAGGAGACGATCGGGTCCTCGGTGTACTGGAGGATGCCCTTGAGGGTGGTCTCCGAAGCCTTCTGGAAGGCCTCGTTGACCTCGGCGATGGTGACGTCGCGCTCCAGCGTGACGACCAGGTCCGTGATCGAGCCGGTCGGGACCGGGACGCGCAGCGAGGTGCCGTCCAGCTTGCCCTTCAGCTCCGGCAGGACCAGGGCGGTCGCCTTGGCGGCACCGGTCGAGGTCGGAATGATGTTGAGGGCCGCGGCGCGGGCGCGACGCAGGTCCTTGTGCGGGAAGTCCAGGGTGACCTGGTCGTTGGTGTACGCGTGCACCGTGGTCATCAGACCCTTGACGATGCCGAAGCTCTCGTTCAGCACCTTGGCCAGCGGCGCCACGCAGTTGGTGGTGCAGGAGGCGTTGGAGATGACGGTGTGCTTCTCGGCGTCGTACTTGTCGTCGTTGACGCCCATCACGATGGTGATGTCCTCGTCGGTGGCGGGCGCCGAGATGATGACCTTCTTGGCACCGGCCGTGACGTGCTTCTTCGCGGCCTCGGCCTTGGTGAAGATGCCGGTGGACTCGATGACGATGTCCACGCCCAGCTCGCCCCAGGGGAGGTTGGCCGGGTCACGCTCGGCGATGACCTTGAAGGTCTTGCCGTCGACGGTGATGCTGTCCGCGGTGTGGGACACCTCGCCCGGGAAAGTGCCCAGGATCGAGTCGTACTTGAGCAGGTGCGCCAGGGTCTTGGTGTCGGTCAGGTCGTTGACACCGACGATCTCGATGTCCGCCTTCTGGGACTGAACCGCACGGAAGAAGTTGCGGCCGATGCGGCCGAATCCGTTGATGCCTACCCGGATCGTCACGAACCGATCTCCTCGTTAGGTACGCCGGACATTATGCCGACGGGGTGGAATTTTGGGATGTCCCCGACCGCCTATGACCCTACCCCTCCGGGGCCGGATAGAGCACATCAGGCGCCCGCGCAACCCCTGGCGTGGCGCGTTCGAGCACAGGTCACGGGCCTTCCGGCCGTTCCTCCCCGGGCAGTTGGTCCCGGCCTCGCGGGGCACTCCGGCAGGGCCCCCTGTCCACCCTCCGGACACGGCACCGCCGGTGCCCGCGGAAGCGGACACCGGCGGCGAGATCAGCACTCGGCGTGATCGTCAAGAGTCAATTCGGTCGGGTACCCCCCGGGTGCCCGTCGCGCTTCTCAGTTGAGCGCCATCTCGTCGGTGAGGTTGGCCTCGGTGCTCGGCAGGCCGAGCTCGGAGGCGCGCTTGTCGGCCATCGCCAGCAGCCGGCGGATCCGCCCGGCCACCGCGTCCTTGGTCAGCGGCGGGTCGGCGAGCGCGCCCAGCTCCTCCAGCGAGGCCTGCTTGTGCTGCATCCGCAGCTGGCCGGCGGCCGCCAGGTGCTCGGGCACCTCGTCGCCGAGGATCTCCAGGGCGCGCTGCACGCGAGCGCCGGCCGCCACCGCGGCCCGGGCCGAGCGGCGCAGGTTGGCGTCGTCGAAGTTGGCCAGCCGGTTGGCGGTGGCCCGCACCTCGCGGCGCATCCGGCGCTCCTCCCAGGCGAGCACCGACTCGTGCGCGCCGAGCCGGGTGAGCAGCGCGCCGATCGCGTCGCCGTCGCGGATCACCACCCGGTCGACCCCGCGCACCTCGCGGGCCTTGGCCGGGATGCCGAGCCGGCGGGCGGCGCCGACCAGGGCGAGGGCCGCCTCCGAGCCGGGGCAGGTGATCTCCAGCGAGGACGAGCGGCCGGGCTCGGTGAGCGAGCCGTGGGCCAGGAAGGCCCCGCGCCAGGCCGCCTCGGCGTCGCAGGTGGCCCCGGAGACGACGGCTGGCGGCAGGCCCCGGATGGGGCGGCCGCGGCCGTCGACCAGACCGGTCTGGCGTGCCAGCAGCTCACCGTCCTTGACCACCCGGACCACGTACCGGCTGCCCCGGCGCAGGCCGCCGGGGGCCATCACGACCAGGTCGGAGGAGTGTCCGAAGATCTCCAGCAGGTCCTTGCGCAGGCGCCGCGCGGCCGCGCCGGTGTCCAGCTCCGCCTCGATCACGATGCGGCCGCTCACGATGTGCAGCCCGCCCGCGAAACGCAGGATCGCCGACACCTCCGCCTTGCGGCAGCAGGCCCGGGTGACCGGGAGCCGGCTGATTTCGTCCTTCACCGCTGGAGTCATCGCCATGGCCCGATCCTTCCATGTGTCCGGAAAATCCGGTCGTACGCGGCTGCCAAGAGCTCCGGGTCGTGTCGCGGCGTGCCGTCGGTGCGGGCGACCCGGCCGAGCACCAGGGCGGCGCCCATCCGCTCGGCGGCCTTCTCCAGGCCGGCCAGGTCCGCCTGGCCGAAGGCGCCGCCGGTGACGGCGCGCTCGTCCACCAGGATCGCATCCACCGCGAGGGAGGGAGCGTGGTCGGCGATGACCTCCAGGTGGCGCTGCGGGGTGAAGCCCTCGGTCTCGCCGGGCTGCGGGGCCAGGTTCAGGGTGAGCAGGCGGCGGGCCCGGGTCTCGGTGAGCGCCTTGGCCAGCTCGGGCACCAGCAGGTGCGGCAGCACGCTGGTGAACCAGGAACCGGGGCCGAGCACCACCCAGTCCGCCTCCCGGACGGCGGTGACCGCCTCCGGCACGGCCGGCGGCTCGTCCGGCAGCAGCCGGATCGACTGCACGGTGCCCGGGGTGACCGCGACGTTGGCCTGGCCCCGGACGGGCGCCAGCTCGGCCGGGTTGGCCGGGTCGTGCCCGCGGACTATCGCCTCGATGTCCAGCGGGACCGCCGACATCGGCAGCACCCGGCCCTGGACGTTGAGCAGCCGGCCGACCCAGTCCAGGGCGGCGACCGGGTCGCCGAGCTTCTCCCACAGCGCGACGATCAGCAGGTTGCCGACGGCGTGGCCGCCCAGCTCCCCGCTGCCGGTGAAGCGCTGCTGGATCACCTCGGACCAGGTGCGGCCCCAGTCGTCGTCGCCGCAGAGCGCGGCCAGCGCCTTGCGCAGGTCGCCCGGCGGCAGCACCCCGAGCTCCTCGCGGAGCCGGCCGCTGGAGCCGCCGTCGTCGGCGACGGTGACCACCGCGGTCAGGTCGGTGGTGAGCCGGCGCAGCGCGGACAGCGAGGCGGACAGGCCCTGGCCGCCGCCGAGCGCGGTGATCCGGGGGGCCTGCTTGCTCCGTAGCGGCTGATGGGAACGGGCCGGGCCGGTGCGGGCCGCCCCGGGGCGGGGCCGGCCGGTCACGACGGACCGGGCCGGGGCCCCACTCCGGTCGGCGGCCCTGTTCTGGAACTGCCGCCCGGGCACGTATCCCGTCACACCTACCTCGCGTTCCTCTTGCCCGCCGCCGGCCTCCGCCGGCGGCCCGGCAGGGGTGCGGCGGCTACTCCCGTCCCATGTCACGGTGGACGAGCACCGTTTCCACACCGTCCGCGATGAGACGCTTCGTCAGCCGCTCGGACATCGCGACGCTGCGGTGCTTGCCACCGGTGCAGCCTACGGCAAGGGTCATGTAACGCTTCCCCTCGCGCCGGTACCCCTCGGTGACGATGCGCAGCAGCTCGGCGTAACCGTTCAGGAACTCGTTGGCGCCGGGCTGCTGGAAGACGTAGTCGGCGACGTCCGCGTCGGTGCCGGTCCGGGCCCGCAGCTCGGGCACCCAGTGCGGGTTCGGCAGGAAGCGGCAGTCCACCACGAGGTCGGCGTCGACCGGCAGACCGTACTTGAAGCCGAAGGACATCACGGTGGCCCGCAGCTCGGGCTCGTCGTGGTCGGCGAACTGGGCGTCGAGCTTGGCGCGCAGCTGGTGGACGTTGAGGTTGGAGGTGTCGATCACCAGGTCGGCCTCGCCGCGCAGCTCGCGCAGCAGGTCGCGCTCCTGGGCGATGCCGTCGACGATCCGGCCGTCGGCCTGGAGCGGGTGCGGGCGGCGCACGCTCTCGAAGCGGCGGACCAGGGCGTCGTCGGAGGAGTCCAGGAAGACGACGCGCAGCCGCACGCCGCGCTTCTCCAGCTCGTCCAGGGAGGTCAGCAGGTCGTCGAAGAACTGCCGGCCGCGGACGTCCACGACGGCGCCGATCCGGGCGACGTTGCCCTGGGAGCGCGCGCCGAGGTCGACCATGGTCGGGATGAGGGCCGGCGGCAGGTTGTCGACGACGAACCAGCCCAGGTCCTCCAGGCACTTGGCGGCGGTGGAGCGGCCCGCTCCGGACATGCCGGAGATGATCACCAGCTCCGGGGTGTTCTCCCCGCCGGCCTCGGGCCGGGCGGTACCCCCGTAATCGGACACGGTCACTTCGGTTCCCCGCTCTCGGTGGTTCTGCTTGGGAGAACGCGCGTCGCGCGGCCACGCTTCCCCGGTCCGCTCGGGCGAGCGGGGGCGGGGCGCGCCGGCTGACGGGCGGCGTCGGCCGTCATGGCGTCTCCTGGATGGGTGCGGTCTCGGGCGCCGCGGGCGCCGGCTCGTCGGCGCCGTCCTCGATGATCTCGCCCGTGGCGGTGTTCACGGCGGGTGCGGCAGGTGTACGGGACGACAACGCCGCCGCAACGGTCTCCGCCGTCCGCCGGCCGATGCCGGGGACGGCGCAGAGTTCGTCGACGGTGGCCGCCCGGAGCTTCTTCAGCGAGCCGAAGTGCTTGAGCAGCGCCTGACGGCGAGTCTCGCCGAGGCCGGGGACGGAGTCCAGTTCTCCGGCGGTGAGTCGCTTGGAACGCTTGCTCCGCTGGTAGGTGATGGCGAAGCGGTGGGCCTCGTCGCGGACCCGCTGGAGCAGGTAGAGGCCCTCGCTGCTGCGCGGGAGCACCACCGGGTCGTCCTCGCCGGGCAGCCAGACCTCCTCCAGGCGCTTGGCGAGGCCGCAGAGCGCGACGTCGTCGATGCCGAGCTCGTCCAGGGCGCGGCGGGCGGCGGCCACCTGGGGCTGGCCGCCGTCGACGACCAGCAGCTGCGGCGGGTAGGCGAAGCGCTTGGGGCGGCCGTCCTCGGCCCGGCCGTCGGCGTCGGCGGGGCCGCCGCCGGTGGGGCCCTCGGTCTCGTCCGGGCCGTCCTCGGGGACGGCCCACTCGCCGGTCTGCTCGCGCTCGCGGAGGTAGCGGCGGAACCGGCGGCTGATCACCTCGTGCATCGAGCGGACGTCGTCCTGGCCCTCGAAGCCCTTGATCTGGAAGCGGCGGTACTCGCTCTTGCGGGCCAGGCCGTCCTCGAAGACGACCATCGAGGCGACCACGTCCTCGCCCTGGAGGTGGGAGATGTCGAAGCACTCGATGCGCAGCGGCACGGAGTCCAGCTCCAGGGCGTCGGCGATCTCCTGGAGGGCGCGGCTGCGGGTGGTGAGGTCGGCGGCGCGCTTGGTCTTGTGCAGGGCGAGCGCCTGTTGGGCGTTGCGCTGCACGGTGGTCATCAGGTCCTTCTTGTCGCCGCGCTGGGGCACCCGGAGGTCGACCTGGCCGCCGCGCAGGCCGGCCAGCCACTCGCGGACCGGGCCGTCCGGTTCGGGCAGGGCGGGGACGAGGACCTCGCGCGGGACGGGCTCGCTGCCGCCGCCGTAGAGCTGCTGGAGGGCGTGCTCGACCAGGCCGGCGGTGTCGACGTCCTCGACCTTGTCGGTGACCCAGCCGCGCTGGCCGCGGACCCGGCCGCCGCGGACGTGGAAGATCTGGACGGCGGCCTCCAGTTCGTCCTCGGCGAGGGCGAGCAGATCGGCGTCGGTGGCGTCGGCGAGGACGATCGCGTTCTTCTCCATGGCCCGCTTGAGCGCGCCGATGTCGTCGCGGAGCCGGGCCGCCTTCTCGTACTCCAGCTCGGCGGCCGCCTCCCGCATCTCGTCTTCCAGCCGGCGCAGGTAGTTGCCGGTGCGGCCGGCCATGAAGTCGCAGAAGTCCTCGGCGAGGGCGCGGTGTTCCTCGGGCGTGACCTTGCCGACGCAGGGCGCGGCGCACTTGCCGATGTAGCCGAGCAGGCAGGGGCGGCCGATCTGGCGGGCGCGCTTGAAGACGCCGTTGGAGCAGGTGCGGACCGGGAAGACGCGCAGCAGCAGGTCGACGGTCTCGCGGATCGCCCAGGCGTGGCCGTACGGGCCGAAGTAGCGCACGCCCTTCTTGTGCGCGCCGCGCATGACCTGGACCCGCGGGTACTCCTCGTCGAGGGTGACGGCGAGTTCCGGATAGCTCTTGTCGTCGCGGTACTTGACGTTGAACCGGGGGTCGAACTCCTTGATCCAGGAGTACTCCAGCTGGAGCGCCTCGACCTCGGTGGCGACCACGGTCCACTCGACCGCGGCGGCGGTGGTGACCATGGTCGCGGTGCGCGGGTGCAGCCCGGCGAGGTCCTGGAAGTAGGAGGAGAGCCGGGGTCGCAGGCTCTTGGCCTTGCCGACGTAGATGACCCGCCCGTGGGCGTCGCGGAACTTGTAGACCCCGGGCGAGGTCGGGATCGCGCCCGGCGCCGGGCGGTAGGTGGACGGGTCAGCCATGGGTCCACCGTACCGATTCGGCGCGGGCGCGTGGGACGGAGATCGACTCGCGCGGGGCGGAGGTCAACTGGAGATCAACTGCTTCAGCTCGGGGTCACCTTGAGGTTGCCGCCCTCGACCGCCACGGTGTACGCGGGCAGCGGCGCGGGGGCCGGGCCGTCCTGCACGGCGCCGTCGGCGATGCCGAACTTGCTGCCGTGGCAGGGGCACTGGATCTTGTCGTTCTTGACCTGGTCGACGATGCAGCCGGCGTGGGTGCACTTGGCGCTGAACGCCTTGTACTGGCCCTCGGTGGGCTGGGTGACGACGATCTTCTTCTCGCGGAAGACGGTGCCGCCGCCGACCGGCACGGCGGAGGCCGGGCCGAGGTCGACCGGGGCCTTGGCGGCGGAGTCGGAGCCGGCGGAGGGAGCGGAGCAGCCGGAGACGGCGAGGGTGCCGCCGGCCGCGAGGACGGCCGCGGCTCCGCAGAGCAGGGTCCGGCGGGAGGTGGCGGGGCTCTCGGGGGCCTCGGACATGTGATGCGCTCCTGGTTCGGCGGCGACTCCCGCTGCTGCGGGCCGCCCGGAAGTCTATGTGGCCCGACACCGGCCGCCCCCGGTACGTCCGGGGGCGGCCGCTGTCAGGGCCACGGGCTACTTCTTCGCGGCCGCGGCGCGCTTGCGCGGGGCCCGGGTCTTGGCCGGGGTGACCGGGGCGTCGGCGAGGTCGCCGGGCAGGATGTCGCGGAGGAACTTGCCGGTGTGGCTCTCCGGGACGGCCGCGATCTCCTCGGGGGTGCCCTCGGCCACCACGGTGCCGCCGCCGGAGCCGCCCTCGGGGCCCATGTCGACGATCCAGTCGGCGGTCTTGATCACGTCGAGGTTGTGCTCGATGACGATGACCGTGTTGCCCTTGTCCACCAGGCCGGAGAGCACCTTGATCAGCTTGCTGATGTCCTCGAAGTGCAGGCCGGTGGTGGGCTCGTCGAGGACGTAGACCGTCCGGCCGGTGGAGCGCTTCTGCAGCTCGGAGGCGAGCTTGACGCGCTGGGCCTCGCCGCCGGAGAGGGTCGGCGCGGACTGGCCGAGCCGGACGTAGCCGAGGCCGACGTCGTTGAGGGTGCGCAGGTGCCGGGCGATCGCCGGGACGGCCTCGAAGAAGCCGAGCGCCTCCTCGATCGGCATGTCCAGCACCTCGGCGATGGACTTGCCCTTGAAGTGGACCTCCAGCGTCTCCCGGTTGTACCGGGCGCCGTGGCAGACCTCGCACGGCACGTAGACGTCCGGCAGGAAGTTCATCTCGATCTTGATGGTGCCGTCGCCGGAGCAGTTCTCGCAGCGGCCGCCCTTGACGTTGAACGAGAACCGGCCGGGCAGGTAGCCGCGGACCTTGGCCTCCTGGGTCTCCGCGAAGAGCCGCCGGACGTGGTCGAAGACGCCGGTGTAGGTGGCCGGGTTGGAGCGCGGGGTGCGGCCGATCGGCGACTGGTCGACGTGCACCACCTTGTCCACCAGCTCGGTGCCGGTGATCCGGGTGTGCCGGCCGGGCACCGTCCGGGCGCCGTTCAGCTCCCGGGCGAGGTGGGTGTAGAGGATGTCGTTGACCAGGGTGGACTTGCCGGAGCCGGAGACGCCGGTGATCGCCGTGAAGGTGCCGAGCGGGAAGCCGACCGTGACGTCCTTGAGGTTGTGCTCACGGGCGCCGTGCACGGTGAGCTGGCGCTTCTTGTCCCGGTCGCGGCGGGCGTCCGGGATCGGGATGGAGCGCTTGCCGGAGAGGTACTGGCCGGTGAGCGACTCCTTGTTGCCGAGCAGCTCCTTCAGCGAGCCGGAGTGCACCACCTTGCCGCCGTGCTCGCCGGCGCCGGGGCCGATGTCGACCACCCAGTCGGCCATCTTGATGGTGTCCTCGTCGTGCTCGACGACGATCAGGGTGTTGCCGATGTCGCGCAGCCGGACGAGGGTCTCGATCAGCCGGTGGTTGTCGCGCTGGTGCAGGCCGATCGAGGGCTCGTCCAGCACGTAGAGCACGCCGACCAGGCCGGAGCCGATCTGGGTGGCGAGCCGGATGCGCTGGGCCTCGCCGCCGGACAGGGTGCCGGCCGCACGGTCCAGCGAGAGGTAGTCCAGACCGACGTCGACCAGGAACCGCAGCCGCTCGTTGACCTCCTTGAGGACCCGCTCGGCGATCTGCTTGTCGCGGGCGTTGAGCTTCATCGCGCCGAGGAAGTCGGAGCAGTCGCTGATCGACATCGAGGAGACGTCGGCGATCGAGCGGCCCTCGACGGTGACCGCCAGCACGACCGGCTTGAGCCGGGTGCCCGCGCAGGTCGGGCAGGGCACCTCGCGCATGTAGCCCTCGAAGCGCTCGCGGCTGGAGTCGCTCTCGGCCTCCTGGTGGCGGCGCTGGATGAACGGCACCGCGCCCTCGAAGCCGGTGGTGTAGGAGCGGTCGCGGCCGTACCGGTTGCGGTAGCGGACCTCGACCTGGTGCTTGTGCCCGTACAGCAGCGCCTTCTTGGCGCGGGCCGGCAGCCCGGCCCAGGGGATGTCGGTGCGGAAGCCCAGCTCGCCGGCGAGCGCGTCGATCAGCCGCTGGAAGTACTCCTTGGTGTGGCCGCCGGACCACGGGTGGATGGCGCCCTCGTCGAGCGAGCGCTCGTCGTCGGGGATGACCAGCTCCGGGTCGACCTCCATCCGGTTGCCGAGGCCGGAGCAGTCCGGGCAGGCGCCGAACGGCGAGTTGAAGGAGAACGAGCGCGGCTCCAGCTCCTCGAACGACACGTCGTCGTACGGGCAGTAGAGGTGCTCGGAGTACATCCGCTCGCGCTCGGGGTCGTCCTCCGGGAGGTCGACGAAGTCGAGCACGACCATGCCGCCGCTCAGCCGCAGGGCCGTCTCCACCGAGTCGGTCAGCCGGCGCTTGGCGCTGTCCTTGACGGTGAGGCGGTCGATGACCACCTCGACGGTGTGCTTCTCCTGCTTCTTCAGCTTGGGCGGCTCGGCGAGCTGGATCGTCTCGCCGTCCACCCGGGCGCGGGCGTAGCCCTTGGACTGGAGGTCGGCGAAGAGGTCGACGAACTCGCCCTTGCGCTCGCGCACCACCGGGCTGAGCACCTGGAAGCGGGTGCCCTCGGCCAGCTCCAGCACCTTGTCGACGACGGCCTGCGGGGACTGCTTGGCGATCGGGCGGCCGCAGTGCGGGCAGTGCGGCTTGCCGATCCGGGCGAACAGCAGGCGCAGGTAGTCGTAGACCTCGGTGATGGTGCCGACGGTCGAGCGCGGGTTGCGGTTGGTGGACTTCTGGTCGATCGAGACGGCCGGGGAGAGGCCCTCGATGAAGTCGACGTCGGGCTTGTCCATCTGCCCGAGGAACTGGCGGGCGTAGGAGGACAGCGATTCGACGTAGCGGCGCTGCCCCTCGGCGAAGATCGTGTCGAAGGCCAGCGAGGACTTGCCGGACCCGGAGAGGCCCGTGAAGACGATGAGGGAGTCGCGGGGCAGGTCGAGCGAGACGTTCTTGAGGTTGTGCTCGCGAGCACCGCGGACGATGAGGCGGTCGGCCACTGCTTCTGGCGCCTTTCTCCGGGGCGAGATGGCTGGTTGCGGGATGCGTTACTTCTTCCAGGATGCGCCAGCCAGCCTACTAGCTCAGGCGTTCGATTATCGAGCCTGTCCAGCCGGGTCCACCCGAACGAGTGAGGACGCCCCGCGAAGCCTTGACGCGCGATCCGAAAAGCACCTGCTCGGCACCGGGGATCGGCGATAGCGTCGGCTGGTCAACGAGCGGGGCCCCGCCCGGGCAACGCGCCGTCTCCCACGGAAGGCCGATCCGATGACCGACCCGCAGACCGCCGCCGCCTCGGCCGCGCAGTACCTGGCCCTGGTCGAGGAGAGCACCCGGCAGCTGCTGCAGACCGTCGCCGAGCTGAAGCCCGAGGCGGTAGCCGAGCCCTCCGCGCTGCCCGGCTGGACCCGCGGCCACGTCCTGGCCCACCTCGCCCGCAACGCCGACTCGCTGGTCAACCTGCTGGACGGCGCCCGCACCGGCACCGACATCCCGCAGTACGCCAGCGACGAGGCCCGCGACCAGGGCATCGAGGACGACGCGCCGCGCCCGGTCGACGTCCAGCTGGCCGACCTGCGGGAGTCGGACGAGCGCTTCACCGGCGCCGCCGCCCGGCTGCCCGCCGAGGCCTGGACGGCCGGCGTCCGGCACCGCACCGGCTACGTCTTCCCGGCCTCCGACATCCCCTGGAAGCGGCTGATGGAGGTCGAGTACCACCACGTCGACCTGGCCGCCGGCTACACCCCCGACCGCTGGCCGGAGGCCTTCGCGGCCGCCGAGTTCCGCCGCCTCGCCGACCGGCTGGCCGGAGCCGACCTGCCCGCCGTCGAGCTGGTCGCCGAGGACACCGGGGACCGCGCCGCGATCGGCACCGGCGAGCCGGCCCTGACCGCCGCGGGCCCGCTCCGGGCGCTCACCGCCTGGCTCTCCGGCCGCTCCGCCGGCCAGGACCTGCGCCGCACCCCCGACACCGCCCTGCCCACGCTTCCCCCGCTGGGCTGACGGCGCGAGGATGAGCCTGGTTTCTGTACTCGGGGTTTCTGTACTCGGGGTTTCTGTACTCGGGGTTTCTGTACTCGGGGTTTCTGTACTCGGGGTTTCTGTACTCGGGGTTTCTGTGCTCAGGGATTCTGTACTCGGATTCGTACTCGGACGAGGAGCGGACGGATGACGTACCACGGAGCGGTCAAGGTCGGCGGACCGCCGGACGTGCGTGAGCTGGCCCATCTGATCATCACCAAGGTCGCGGTCGGCCCGTACGACAACAACGCCTACCTGCTGCGCTGCCGCGACACCGACGAGCAGCTGCTGATCGACGCGGCGGCGGAGGCGCCGGTGCTGCTGGAGACGGTCGGCGAGCAGCTGGCCACCGTGGTCACCACGCACCGGCACCAGGACCACTGGGGCGCGCTGGCCGAGGTGGTCGCCGCCACCGGCGCCCGCACCGCCGCCGGCCGGATCGACGCCGCGGAGATCGGCGTGCCGACGGCGCTGGCGCTGGACGACGGCGACACCCTGGCGGTCGGCAACTGCCGGCTGACCGTCCGGCACCTGGTCGGCCACACCCCCGGCGCGATCGTGCTGGTCTACGACGACCCGCAGGGCCACCCGCACGTGTTCACCGGCGACTGCCTGTTCCCCGGCGGGGTGGGCAACACCTGGGGTGACGCGGCGGCCTTCGACAGCCTCTTCCGGGACGTCAACGAGAAGCTCTTCGACGCCCTGCCGGACGAGGCCTGGGTCTACCCCGGGCACGGCGGCGACACCACCCTCGGCGCCGAGCGCCCGCACCTCTCCGAGTGGCGCGAGCGCGGCTGGTAGCGGGCGGGGAGACGAACGACGGCGGGCCCGCGACCACTGCTCGGTCGCGGGCCCGCCGTCCTACGGGGAAGCTCAGGCGTCCAGCTTCGCAGACTCGTCCCGGCCGTCCAGCTCGGCCCGCTCGGCCTTCTTCGAGGCCATCAGGCTGGTCACGGTGGTGACGGCGAGCACCACCACGATGAAGCCCAGCGAGAACGGGATGCCGATCTCCGGCACGTGCACGCCCTGCTCGTGCAGCGCGTGCAGCACCAGCTTCACGCCGATGAAGCCGAGGATCACCGACAGGCCGTACGAGAGGTGGACCAGCTTCTTCAGCAGGCCGCCGATCAGGAAGTACAGCTGGCGCAGACCCATCAGGGCGAAGGCGTTGGCGGTGAAGACGATGTACGGGTCCTGGGTCAGGCCGAAGATCGCCGGGATCGAGTCCAGCGCGAACAGGACGTCGGTGGTGCCGATCGCGATCATGACGATCAGCATCGGGGTCATCAGCCGGCGGCCGTTCTCCCGGATGAAGAGCTTGGTGCCGTGGTACTTGTCGGTCGACGGGAAGCGCTGCTCGATCGACTTGAGCAGGCGGTTCTCCTCGAACTCCTCGTCCTCCTCGTCGGCCCGGGCCTCCTTGATCAGCTTCCAGGCGGTCCAGATCAGGAAGCCGCCGAAGATGAAGAACACCCAGGAGAACTGGGCGACCAGCGCGGCGCCGCCGGCGATGAACACCGCGCGCAGCACCAGGGCGATGATCACACCGAACATCAGCACGCGCTGCTGGTAGATCCTCGGCACCGCGAACTTGCTCATGATCAGGATGAAGACGAACAGGTTGTCGACGCTGAGCGACTTCTCGGTGATGTACCCGGCGAAGAACTCACCGGCCGGCGTCGCCCCGGAGTGCCACCAGAGGAAACCGCCGAAGATCACCGCCAGGACGACCCAGACCGTGGTCCAGATCCCGGCTTCCTTGATCGACACCTCGTGCGGCTTGCGGCCGCCGATGAAGAAATCGGCCACGATCAGTGCCAACAGCACCACGATCGTGCCGACCCACAGGCTTACGGAAACGTCCACTACTGCTCCTCCGGCAGGTAGGCGAGACAGTCATCGTCACTGCCGGAGGTCTCTTCCGCCCGTCGGGCCGTCGCCCCGGGGTGCCGCGATGGGCACCCGTGATGACGGGGTCGACTGTCGAGGAATACTCCCCTCCGCTGCCATCGAGAGTAACAGGGAAGGCAAAGAAAGGTAAAGAAGGTAAAGAACCGTCAGTGGGGCGGCCGTCGACGGGACGGTCAGAGGTAGGGCTCGATCACCGGCAGCAGGTCCTGGAAGGTCCGCCCCTTCGCCGGGGCGCCGATCGCCTGCATCGCCCAGCCCCCGTCGCCGTCCCGGAACACCTTCGCCATCACCTGCCCGGTGTGCGGGCCGCCGCCGGTCAGCTCGTACCGGGCCAGCTCCACCCCGGTCGACTCGTCCACCAGCCGGCAGTGCGCGTTCTGCACCTCGGCGAAGGTCTGCCCGGTGTACGAGCTGACCGTGAACACCACCTGGGTGATGTGGGCCGGCACGTGCGCCAGGTCGACCAGGATCGCCTCGTCGTCCTCCCCCGCCCCGGACCCGCCCACCAGGTTGTCCCCGGTGTGCCGGACCGACCCGTCCGCGCTCTCCAGGTGCTGGAAGAACACCACGTCGGACGGCGTCCGCTCGGCGTACAGCAGCGCCGAGGCGTCCAGGTCGATCTGCCGGGTGCGGCTGCCGAACAGCCCCCGCCGGGGCGCCGCCCGCCAGCCCAGGCCCATCCGGACGACGGTGAGCGTCTCCCCCGGCCCCTTCTGCAGGCTGACCCGCTGCCCCTTGGCAAGGTTCACCGACACCGAGTTGTCCTCTCTGCCCAGCCGCGCGGTCGATCCCCGCGCCGGCTCCACGGTGGAACACCCCGTTGCCGTCCCCCGGCTGAGGCCCCCTGTCGCGGCCGTCCGTCCCGGGGCGGCGCCGCAGGCCAAGCCTAGGCCCTGCGGTCGAACGCCTTTCCCGCCGTGTACCCCGTCACGGCGGAGCCGAGACACCGCCGGGCCCGGCCGGCACCGGAACCGGCCAAGCCCGGTGGTGTCCCGGCTCCGCCCCGGCTAGGGCCTGTCTCTTGGATTTTGTCGCGACCCCGGCAAGGATCCAAGAGACAGGCCCTAGGCGATGCCGGCCTCGCGCATCTGCCGCAGCTCCTTCTTCAGCTCCTTGACCTCGTCGCGCAGCCGGGCCGCCACCTCGAACTGGAGGTCCGTCGCGGCGGCGTGCATCCGGTCCGTCATCGACTGGATCAGCTCGGCCAGCTCCGCCGCCGGCAGCGACTTCGCCGGCTTGCGGTCGTTGCCCAGCGCCGGCACCGGGGCCTTGCCGCCCTTGCCGCCGCCCGTGCCCCGGTAGCCGGAGGAGAGCAGCTCGTCGGTGTCCACGTCCTCGCGGGCCAGGGTGTCCAGGATGTCGCCGATCTTCTTCCGCAGCGGCTGCGGATCGATCCCGTGCTCCTTGTTGTACGCCTGCTGGACGGCCCGGCGGCGGTTGGTCTCCTCGATCGCCTTCTCCATCGAGGGCGTGATCCGGTCCGCGTACATGTGGACCTGGCCGGAGACGTTGCGGGCGGCGCGGCCGATGGTCTGGATCAGCGAGGTGCCGGAGCGCAGGAAGCCCTCCTTGTCCGCGTCCAGGATCGCCACCAGGGACACCTCGGGCAGGTCCAGGCCCTCGCGGAGCAGGTTGATGCCGACCAGCACGTCGTACCGGCCGGCCCGCAGCTCGCGCAGCAGCTCCACCCGGCGCAGCGTGTCCACGTCGCTGTGCAGGTAGCGGACCCGGATGTCCAGGCCGAGCATGTAGTCGGTGAGGTCCTCGGCCATCTTCTTGGTGAGCGTGGTGACCAGGACGCGCTCGTCCCGCTCGACCCGCTTGCGGACCTCGTGCACCAGGTCGTCGATCTGGCCCTCGGTCGGCTTGACGATCACCTCGGGGTCGATCAGGCCGGTCGGCCGGATGATCTGCTCGACCTGGCCGTCGCCCCGGGAGAGCTCGTACTGGCCCGGGGTCGCCGACAGGTAGACCGTCTGGCCGATCCGCCCGAGGAACTCCTCCCATTTCAGCGGCCGGTTGTCCATCGCGGACGGCAGCCGGAAGCCGTGCTCCACCAGGGTCCGCTTGCGCGAGGCGTCGCCCTCGTACATCGCGCCGATCTGCGGGACGGTGACGTGCGACTCGTCGATGACCAGGAGGAAGTCCTCCGGGAAGTAGTCCAGCAGGGTGTTCGGCGGGGAGCCGGGCTCGCGGCCGTCGAAGTGCATCGAGTAGTTCTCGACGCCCGAGCAGGTGCCGATCTGGCGGAGCATCTCGATGTCGTAGGTGGTGCGCATGCGCAGCCGCTGGGCCTCCAGCAGCTTGCCCTGCTTCTCCATCCGGGCGAGCGTCTCTTCCAGCTCCCGCTCGATCCCGCCGACCGCGCGCTCCATCCGCTCCGGACCGGCGACGTAGTGCGAGGCCGGGAAGACGTGGACGGCGTCGTCCTGGCTGATGATCTCGCCGGTGAGCGGGTGCAGGGTGTACAGCGCCTCGATCTCGTCGCCGAACATCTCGATCCGCAGCGCGAGCTCCTCGTAGACCGGGAAGATCTCGATGGTGTCGCCGCGGACCCGGAAGGTGCCCCGGGTGAAGGCGAGGTCGTTGCGGGTGTACTGGATGTCGACGAAGCGCCGGAGCAGGACGTCCCGGTCGATCTCCTCGCCGACCTTCAGCCGCACCATCCGGTCCACGTACTCCTGCGGCGTGCCGAGGCCGTAGATGCAGGACACCGACGCGACCACGATCACGTCCCGGCGGGTGAGCAGCGAGTTGGTGGCCGAGTGCCGCAGCCGCTCGACCTCCTCGTTGATCGAGGAGTCCTTCTCGATGTAGGTGTCCGTCTGCGGGACGTACGCCTCGGGCTGGTAGTAGTCGTAGTACGAGACGAAGTACTCGACCGCGTTGTTCGGCAGCAGCTCGCGGAACTCGTTGGCCAGCTGCGCCGCCAGCGTCTTGTTCGGCGCCATCACCAGGGTGGGGCGCTGGAGCTTCTCGATCATCCAGGCCGTGGTGGCCGACTTGCCGGTACCGGTGGCACCGAGCAGGACGACGTCCTTCTCCCCGCCCCTGATCCGACGCTCCAGCTCGGCGATCGCCGCCGGCTGGTCCCCGTTGGGCTGGAAGGGACTGACGACCTCGAAGGGCGCCACTGACCGCTCAATACTCGTGATGGGTCGCACGCCTCCACCGTACGACCCGCCACTGACAACGCGGGACCGATCGACTCAGGCCGCGTGGGCCTCGAACCTGATGACCGGCTCCCGGGCCGGATCGATCCGGACCGCCGAGTCGAAGGCCGCGGCCAGCCGCTCGATCAGCGGCAGGGTCGGATCGACGCCGCTCTCCTCGATGCTCTCGGCCGTCTCCTCGTCCAGTCCCGCCCGTTCGGCCAGTTCGGCGAGCGTCCAGCCCAGCGCCGAACGGCGCGCGTACACCGCCTCGGCCAGCGCCATCCGTCGCCCGGCCGCGCGGTACTCCTCGCTCTCCCGGTGCTCCGGCGGCACGACCCAGCGGGTGTGGTAGCCGCTGCTCATCGCTCCTCCTCGTCCCTGTCATAGACCTGGTGGTCACCGGCGGGGCCGTGTTCGGCCTCGCACGCCTTCCGGGCCCGGTGCGCCCGCTCGACCTCGTCGGTCTCGCGGCTCCTAGTCTTGCGGAAGACGGTCAGCAGCACAGCCCGTCGGCCGGGGGCGAGCCAGTAGGTGATCCGCATCGGCCCGATCCGCAGCTCCCGCAACGCCCCACCGAGGTGGCTGGCCAGCGGGAACGGCAGCAGCTCACCGTCCTCGGCGAGCCGGTCGGCGGCACGTTCGGCCGCGCGGTACTCGGCGGTCGAGCAGGCGCGCAGCCACGCGCGCACCTCGGGCTCGATCTCGATGGTGTAGGCCGCCCGGTCCCCGGTCACGTGCTCCCCCTCCGCTCCGCAGGGAGCAACGCCCGACCGGGGCGGAGGTCACGCCGTCAGCCCGCCCTGGTTCTTCGCGCTGTCGCGGGCCAGGGCGACGAGGCGGGAGATGGCGCGGAGGTACTTCTTGCGGTAGCCGCCGCGGAGCATCTCGTCGGGGAAGACCCGGTCGAAGGGGAGGCCGGAGGCGGTGATCGGGAGTTCGCGGTCGTACATGCGGTCGGCGAGGACGACCAGGCGCAGGGCGGTGGACTGGTCGTCGACCTGGCGCACGCCGCGCAGGCAGACGGCCGTGACGTCGTCCAGGAGGGCGCCGTAGCGGCTGGGGTGGACGGCCGAGAGGTGGGCGAGCAGGGCGTCGAAGTCGTCCAGGGAGGCGCCCGGGGTGCGGGCGGCGACGGCGTCGACCTCGGCGTCGGAGTAGGGCGGCGGGGCGTCGGGCAGGCCGCGGTGGCGGTAGTCCTGGCCGTCGATCCGCATCGGGCGGAAGTGCGCGGACAGGCCCTGGATCTCGCGCAGGAAGTCGGCGGCGGCGAACCGGCCCTCGCCGAGCTTCTCCGGCAGGGTGTTCGAGGTGGCGCAGAGCTTGACGCCGTTCTCGACCAGGCGGCCGAGCAGGGTGGAGACCAGGACGGTGTCGCCCGGGTCGTCCAGCTCGAACTCGTCGATGCAGAGCAGCGTGTGCCCGGAGAGGGTCCGCACGGCCTGCTGGAAGCCGAGCGCGCCGACCAGGTTGGTCAGCTCGACGAAGGTGCCGAAGGCCTTCGGGCCGGGGGCGGCGTGCCAGAGCGAGGCGAGCAGGTGGGTCTTGCCCACGCCGTAGCCGCCGTCCAGGTAGACGCCGGCCGGGCCGGCCGGGGCCGGGGCGGTGCGGCGGAACCAGCTGCGCTTGGGCGCGGAACCGTTTCCGCTGTTGAGCGTGCCGGCGAACTGCTCCAGGACCTGGACGGCCTCGTACTGGCTGGGCTGGCTCTGGTCCGGGAGGTACGTCCCGAAGCTCACGTCGGAGAAGCGCGGCGGCGGGACCATCTCGGCGACCAGCCGCTCGGCGGGGACGACGGGGCGGCGCTCGGTGAGCGCGACCGGCGAGCCGGCGGCGCTCGCGGCGGCTATCGGCTCGGGCGCGGTGTCGGGGCGGGAAGCTGCGGGCACGGTGGACAAGGGTACGCCTGGTCCCGGCCCCCGCGGACCCCGGCCACCGGGCCGCCGCGGTGGAAGACTGGCGGCATGCAACAGTTGATCAGCCCGGTGGACGGGGCCTTCGCGGATCCGGCCTCGCTGGAGTCGCTCGCCGCCGTCTACGCGTACCCCGACCAGGTGAACCGCGGCCGCCCCTGGCTGCGCGCCAACATGGTGGCCGGACTGGACGGCGGGGCGCGGCTGGACGGCCTCTCCGAGGGCCTGTCGAGCTCGGCCGACAAGCGGATCTTCGGCGTCCTGCGGGCGCTGGCCGACGTGGTGCTGGTGGGGGCCGAGACGGTCCGCGCCGAGGGGTACCGGGCGGCCCGGGCCCGGGCCGAGTTCGCCGCCGCGCGGCGGGCCGCCGGGCAGGCGCCGGCCCCGGCGATCGCGGTGGTCAGCCGCTCGCTCGGGCTGGACCTGACCGCGCCGCTGTTCACCGAGCCGCTGGTGCGCACGGTGGTGATCACCACCGAGGACGCGCCCGCGGCGGCCCGGGCGGCGGTGGGCGAGGTGGCCGACGTGATCACGGCCGGCCGGGGCTCGGTGGACCTGCCGGCGGCGGTCGCGGTGCTGGCCGACCGGGGCTGGACCAGGCTGCTGACCGAGGGCGGTCCGCGGCTGCTGGGGCAGCTGGCCGCCGAGGGCCTGCTCGACGAGCTGTGCCTGTCGGTGGCACCGCTGATCACGGCCGGCGACGCGCCGCGCATCATCCACGATGCGCAAATGCCTGACGTGCAGCGGATGCGGCTGGTCTCATTGATCGAGCAGAAAGGATTCCTCTTCACCCGCTACCTGCGTCCGCCGACCTCGTGACCCCCGGACCGTGATCCCGCTCCCACTTGGGACTTCCTCCGCGTGGCCCGTGTGCCGGGTGAGCAGCGTGCGGAAAGCTTCCGCCGGGCAGTATGGGATGCGAAGTCGGGGCCCGGGGGCCGGCGACTGGAAGGGACTCACGTGTTCAAAACGGTACTGATGATCGAAAAGGCGCTCTCCGACGCCGACGTGGAGCTGGTCACCACGCTCCACAGCGACGAGAAGGTGTCCTTCGTCGTCCTGATGCAGCCGCGCGGCAAGCAGGACGAGCTGCTGCGCGCGCTGGACGACGTCGCCCTCGGCCACCTCGACAAGGTGGTGCACGAGCACGACGAGTCCGAGAGCGCGCCGACGCTGGCCACCGAGTCGCTCGAACACAGCCTGCGCCACCTGCGCGAGGCCGGTGCCGAGGCGGTCGGCGAGCTGGTCGAGGAGAAGCCGCTGGACCGGCTGCGGTCCGTAGTCGAGGAGCACCAGGCCGACGAGGTGGTGGTGCTCACCTCCCCGCACTTCGTGGAGGAGTTCTTCCACCGCGACTGGGCCTCCCAGGCCCGGCACAAGGTGGGCGTCCCGGTCCTGCGGCTGTTCGCCAGCGACTCCTGATCGGACCCCCCGGTGGTGCAGAATCGTCCTTGCGGCCCGGCCGCGAGGACGATTCGCACGTCGCCCGCCCTGTTCCCCCGTTCCCCTCCCCGCCCGTACGGAGCCCCGCCTTGAACGACGCCGCGCACGACCTGCACGCCCCGCACTTCATCGGTATCGGCGGCGCCGGGATGTCCGGCCTGGCGAAGATCCTCGCGGTGCGCGGCGCCAGCGTCTCCGGCAGCGACTCCAAGGAGTCGGAGACCGTCCTCGCGCTGCGCGCCCTCGGCGCCAGCGTGCACATCGGCCACGCCGCCGAGCACGTGCCGGACGGCGCGAGCAGCATCGTCGTCTCCAGCGCCATCCGCGCCGACAACCCGGAGCTGGCCGCCGCCCGCGAGCGCGGCATCCCGGTCGTCCACCGCTCGGACGCGCTGGCCGCGCTGATGGGCGGCCGCCGGGCGCTGGCCGTGGCCGGCACCCACGGCAAGACCACCACCACCAGCATGCTCGCCGTCGCCCTCGGCGAGCTGGGCCTGGAGCCGTCCTACGCGATCGGCGGCGACCTCGACGCGCCCGGCTCCAACGCCCACCACGGCGCCGGCGAGATCTTCGTCGCCGAGGCCGACGAGAGCGACCGCAGCTTCCACAAGTACGCGCCCGAGGTGGCGATCGTGCTCAACGTGGAGCTGGACCACCACGCCAACTACGCCTCGATCGACGAGATCCACGAGTCCTTCGAGACCTTCGTCGGCCGGATCACCCCCGGCGGCACCCTGGTCGTCTCCGCCGACCACGACGGCGCCCGCGAGCTGACCGCCCGGGTGGCCGGCCGCGACGGCCTGAACGTGGTCACCGTCGGCGCCGCCGAGGACGCCGACCTGCGCGTCCTGTCGGTCGTCCCGCGCGGGATGACCAGCGAGGTCACCGTCCTGCTGGACGGCGCCGAGCTGTCCTTCACCGTCTCGGTGCCCGGCCGGCACTACGCGCACAACGCGGTCGCCGCGCTCGCCGCCGGCGTCGCGCTGGGCGTCCCGGCCGCCGACCTGGCCAGGGCGCTCGGCGCCTACACCGGCGTGCGCCGCCGGCTCCAGCTCAAGGGCGAGGCCAACGGCGTCCAGGTGATCGACTCCTACGCCCACCACCCGACCGAGATGACCGCCGACCTGGAGGCCATCCGGGAGGCCACCGCCGGGCGCGTCCTGGTGGTCTTCCAGCCGCACCTGTTCAGCCGCACCCAGCAGCTCGCCGAGGAGATGGGCGCCGCGCTGGCGCTGGCCGACGCCTCCGTGGTGCTCGACATCTACCCGGCCCGCGAGGACCCGATCCCCGGCGTCACCAGCGAGCTGATCATCGACGCCGCCCGCCGGGCCGACGCCGAGGTCACCGCCGAGCACGACTTCGCCGCCGCCCCCGCGCTGCTGGCCGGCCTGGCCCGCCCGGGCGACCTGCTGCTCACCATGGGCGCGGGCGACGTCACCGACCTCGGCCCGGAAATCCTCAAGCACCTCGCGAGCGTTGCCTCCAACGTCTGAGTCGTCCGAGTCACCCGACCGGGAGCCGTCATGAGCTACGAGATCGAGAAGCCCGACGCCGAGTGGCGTGCCCAGCTCTCCCCCGAGGAGTACCGCGTCCTCCGGGAGGCCGGCACCGAGCGCCCGTTCACCGGCGAGTACACCGACACCAAGACGGTCGGCGTCTACAGCTGCCGGGCCTGCGGCTCCGAGCTGTTCTCCTCGGAGACCAAGTTCGACAGCCACTGCGGCTGGCCGTCCTACTACGCGCCGCTGGCCGGGGACCGCGTCGAGTACATCGAGGACACCTCGCTCGGCATGCGCCGGGTCGAGGTCCGGTGCGCGCGCTGCGGCGGCCACCTGGGCCACGTCTTCGAGGGCGAGGGCTACGGCACGCCGACCGACCAGCGGTACTGCATCAACTCGGTCTCGCTCACGCTGAAGCCGGCGGAGTAGCGCGGAGTGCGAGGAGGCCCGGACACCCGAGGGTGTCCGGGCCTCCTGCTATCCGGCCACCGGGGTGAAGTGGACCGGGAGGCGGACGAGGGCCCGGTGGAAGGGGCCGGGGCGCCAGTGCAGGGCCTCCGGCGGGGTGGCCAGTTCGAGGTCGCCGATCCGGCTGGTGAGCTGCTCGATCGCGGTGATCGCGATCAGCAGGGCCGGGTCCCGGGCCGGGCAGGCGTGCGGGCCGGCCGCCCAGGCCAGGTGGGCGGACTCGCCGCTGCGCAGCTCGTCGCCGTCGGCGGGCGGGGCGGCCTGGGAGTTGGCGGCCGCGTAGGAGACCAGGACCAGGCTGCCGGCCTTGATCTCGCGGCCGTGGAAGGTGACGTCGCAGCGCGGGTAGTGGGCGGAGAGGTTGGCCAGCGGCGGCTCGTGCCAGAGCACCTCGTCGATCGCCTGGTAGGCGGTCATCGCGCCGCCGAACAGCGAACCGGCGTAGCGGGCGTCGGTGAGCAGCCGGAGCAGGGCGTTGCCGATGAGGTTGGTGGTCGGCTCGTTCCCCGCGATCATGGTCAGGGTGATCTGCCGGACCACCTCCTCGTTCTCCAGCCCGGCCGGGTGGGTGAGGAACCAGGAGGTCAGGTCGTGCCGGGGCCGTTCGCGGCGCTCGGCGACCATGCCGGTGACCACCGCGACCAGGTCCGCGTACGCGGCCACCGCCCGTTCGGTGGACTCGATCATGCCGACGATGCCGGCCACCAGCCGCTCCTCGTGCTCCGCGGGCACGCCGAACCAGGTGGTGATGACGTGCACCGGCAGCCGGCGCGCGTAGTCGGCGATCAGGTCGGCCGAGCCGGCCGCCCCGAAGGCGTCGATCAGCCGGTGGGCGACCTCGGCGACCCGGCGCTGGAGCAGGTGCGGCTCCAGCAGGGCGAGACCGTCGGTGATCACCTGCCGGTAGCGGGCGTGGGTCGCGCCGTCGCTGAACAGCGCGGTGGGGCGGTAGCCGAGCACCGGCAGCAGCGGGGAGTCCGGCGGGACGGTCCGCTGCCAGGCGCGGGAGTCCTTGGAGAAGGTGTCGGTGTCGCGCAGCAGGTCCAGCGCGGCCTGGTAGTCGGTGACCAGCAGGGCCGCCACCCCGGGCGCGATCTCCACCGGGGCGACCGGGCCGACCCGGCGCAGCCGCCGGTAGACCGCGCGCGGGTCGGCGGCGAAGGCCGGGCCGTACAGGGCGACCGGGCCGTCGGCTGAGCTCTCGGACGGGCTCTCGGACGGGCTCTCGGGGATGGTCACGGGTGCTCCGGGAGGGCGGCGGGTTCGGGGGTGGCGGGCAGGCCGTGCAGGACGTGCTCGGTGAGCGCGATCAGCGCGTCCAGGCTGGAGCCGCGCTCGCGGGCGTCGCAGAGCACCAGCGGGGTGGCCGGGTGCAGGTCCAGGTGGGTCCGGAGCACGGCGGGCGGGTGGACCGGCGCGTCCGGGAAGCGGTTGACCGCGACCGCGTACGGCAGCCCCTGCTCCTCGACCATGTCCATGATCTCGAAGGAGTCGGCGAGCCGGCGGGTGTCGGCCAGCACCAGGGCGCCCAGCGCGCCGCGCGCGATGTCCTGCCAGAGCGGGAAGAACCGCCGCTGGCCCGGGGTGCCGAACATGTAGAGCACCACCTGGCCGGGCAGGGTGAGCCGGCCGAAGTCCACCGCCACCGTCGTCGTGGTCTTGCCGGGCAGGCCGGCCAGGTCGTCGACGGGGGCGCCGGCCTCGGTCATCGCCTCCTCGGTGTGCAGGGTCGGGATCTCCGAGAGGGTGCGGATGAGCGTCGTCTTGCCGACGCCGAACGGGCCGGCCACGACCAGCTTCATCAGCGTCTGGTCCCGGTCGGGCAGGTAGCCCACCCGGCCCGGCCGCCCCGGGCCGGCGGGGTCACCGGCGTAAGGGTCACCGGAGTGTGCGGAGTCCAACGAGGAGCCTCTCGACGAGGGAGCGGTCGGTCTGCTGGGCGCGGGGGATCGGCGCGCGGGCGTGCAGGCAGCCCGCCTCGACCAGATCGGCCGCGAGGAAGACGGTGGCGCTCACCGGGAGCCGCAGGTGCGCGGCGGCCTCCACGACGGTGAGCGCGCCGGGGCGCAGCAGCTCCCAGAGCCGCCGGTGCTCCGCCTCCAGTTCGACCAGCTCGGGCGGGCGGTCGGTGGCGGTCGGGAACAGCACGGTGAGCCGTTCGAAGCCGTCCGTGCCGGGCCGGGCCCGACCGCCGGTGGCCAGGTAGGCGGGCACCATCCGCCTGCGGGGGACGGCGGTCATGACCGGGCGGGGGCGTCCTGCCGCCTGGCCGGGCTCGCCAGCGCCCGGCCCAGGGCGGCGACCTGCACCTGCATCTGGTAGGCCACGTTGCCGAGTTGGGCCTCGGGCGTGGTGAACACCGCGAGCGAGGTGTTCTCGCCGGCCGGGACGACGACGGCGAAGCCCAGCTCGGACTCGACCACGGTCTGTGCCAGCCGGGGCTGCTCGGCGTCGGTGAAGGCGGTGGTGAACGCGCGGGCGGCGGCGTGCACGGTGGCGGTCATCGCCGCGACCCGTTCGGCGGAGGCGCGGCCGAGGCCGGCCGAGGCGGCCTCGACCAGGCCGTCGCCGGTGGCGATCACCGCGTGCAGGACGCCGGGGAGCTCCAGGAGCGGGGTCAGCACCCAGGAGATCCCGTCGGTCGGACTCGTGGGGTTCGGGCTGGGCGTGGTGGTGGTGGGCGTGCTGCTCACGGCGCGGCTCCTCGGGGGGTCTGGGTGGTCCGGCGGCCGGACGCGTCCGCCGGACCGTCGCCGGTGTGGGCGGCGTCGGGGCGGGGCGGGGCCACCCGGTCGGCGCCGGTGGGGCCGGTCGCCGCGGGGGACGGGGGGTGGGGGTTCAGGGTGTCGGCCGGCTCGGGCGCGGGGGCGTTCCCGGGCTCGGTGGCCGGGCCGGCGACGGGCTCGGTGGCGGTGCCGGGGCCGGCGTCCGTCTCGGCCACGGCGGCGCGGCCGGAGTCGGTGCCGAGCTGGAGCGCCTGCCAGCGGGCGGCGGCCTGCTCGGGCGTGCGCCCGACCAGGACCGGGCGCGGCCCGCCGTCCGGCCGGCGCGCAGCGGCAGCGGGGTGAGTACCGAGAGCGGCTGCTCCTCGTCCACCACGGTCAGCAGCCCGGCCGGGATCCGCAGGATGGTGCGCATGCCGCCGTACGGCGACGGTTCCAGGTGGCAGGAGAAGCCGTACTGCCGGGCCAGCTTGCCGACCACCGCGAACCCGGTCTTCGGCGGGTTGCCCAGCTCGGTGAGGAGCACCTCGGACGGCCCGGCGAGCAGTCGGCGGGCCCGGCGCAGCTGGTCCTCCTCCATCCCGATGCCGCTGTCGTCGACGATCACCAGCGCGCCCCGGCCGCCCTGCTGGACGGTGACCGGGACGTCCGTCTCCGGGTGCGAGTAGGCGGTGGCGTTGGCGAGCAGTTCGGCGACGGCGACGGCCACCGGCTCGGCCGCGCGGGCGACCACGGCCAGCCGGTGCTCGCGCAGGTGGTTGGCGACCTTGATCCGGGCGTAGCCGGGCACCCGGGAGAGCGCGCCGACCACCACCTCGGCGAGCGGCGAGTCGGTGCGGGTCAGTCCGGGCCAGGCCTCGCAGAGCACGGCGACGGTCTGGATCCGGCGCAGCGCGACCTCGTTGCGGAAGTCGACCTCCAGCAGCCGGGGGTCGTCGTTGTCGTGCTGGAGCTGCTGGACCAGGCTCTGGATCTGGTAGAGCAGCGTCTGGATCTTGGAGGTGGCGCCGCGCATCGCGGAGCGGGCGGCGGCGTCGACCCGTTCGCGTTCGTCGGTGACGGCGGCGGAGGCGGCGTCCAGGACGGCCTGCAGCGCCTGGACGGCGGCCGGGCCGACGGCTGCCGGGTCGAGCGGGCCGGTGAGCGGCGCGTTGGGGTGGCTGAGGCGCAGGGCGGCGGCGGCCACGCGTTCGGTGGCGAGGTGGGCGATCTCGGCGAGCAGCGCGGCGGTGCGGCGTTCGGCCTCGGCCGCGCGGTGCTCGGCCTCGGCGACGCGGTGCCCGGCTTCGGCGGTGCGCTGCTCGGCGTCGGCCGCCCTGTGTCCGGCCTCGGCGGCGAGTTGCCCGGCCTCGGCCGCCCGCTGCTCCGCCCGGTGGGCGCGGTCCTCGGCGGTGAGCGCCCGGTCCGCCGCCGCGTGCGCCTCCTCGGCCGAGCGCCGGCCGTCGGCCTGGGCCTCGCGGGCCTGCTGTTCGGCCCGGGCGGCCTGCCCCTCGGCGGCGCGGGCGCGCTCCTCGGCCTTGACGGACGCCGTCGCGGCGGCGCCGGCCCGGGCCAGCGCGCGGGAGCGGCCGCGCGCGAGGTACCCGGCGGCGGCGAGCGCGGCGAGCGCGATCAGCGCCAGGGCCGGTAACAGCAGCTGCGACATCGACGTCCTCGGAACTTCCTCATACGAAGGGCGCGGGGCGAACAGGGCGGGGGCGAAGCGGATTCCGACAATTCAGGCCCGACAGCTCAGGCCCGGCGGCTCAGGCCCGGCGGCGTGGCCCGCGACGCCCGGCGTCCTCGTCCGACTCCCGGGCGACCAGGGCCACCTGGCTCATCGCCTCCAGGACGTTCGGCACCTCGGAGCCGTCCAGGTGCCGGTACTCGGCGGCGACCGTGAGCACCAGCCGCTCGGGCAGGCCGAGTTCGGGGTACCGCTGCTCGGCGATGATCCGGCGGGCCGCGTCCAGCGCGGTGAGCCCGGCGGCGTGCAGGGCGTGGACGCGCTCCCGGACGTAGGTCAGGTAGGCGATGTGCTCCCGGACGCCGGGCCGGTCGAGCACCGGGCCGTGGCCGGGGACGATGATCCGGGCGCCGGTGGCGAGGACGCGTTCGCAGGCGTCGACGATGTTCTCCAGCGGACCGGCCCAGTGCGAGGGGTGGTCGCCGGGCTGTTCGGCGGTCGAGCCGAAGATGACGTCGCCGGTGAACACCGCCTGCTGGTGCGGGAGGTGGACGATGAGGTCGCCGCCGGTGTGGGCCGACGGCAGGCCGGTGATCTGCACCGGGTACTCCCCCACCTTCAGCTCCAGCTCGCCCTGGAAGACGGTGTCCGGCCGGACCGGCTCGGTCCGCGACCAGTCGAACTGCCCGAAGTGGCGCCGGAGGTAGTCGCCGAGCGGCGAGTCCGGGTCGCTGCCGTTGACCAGGGCGTGGGTCTGCTGCGGCGTGGGCTCCCAGTGGATGTGCTCCAGCGCCTCGCGGGTGGCGATCACCTCGGCCTCGGGCAGCACGCCGGCGCCCCAGAGGTGGTCGCCGTTGGCGTGGGTAACGACGATCCGGTCGACGGTGACGCCGTCGGCCAGCCGCTTGCGGCTCTCGGCGAGGAACTCGGCGGCGAGCGAGGGGTCGTAGGGCGTGTCGATCCAGAGCGCCGTCCGGGGCGAGCCGAGCAGGCCGCAGTTGGCCAGCCCCCAACCGCGCTTCGGCGGGAGCCAGACGTACAGGTCCTCGGCAATCGCGCTCACGTTCGCACGGTTGATCGTCATGGGCGCGATTATGCCGATGATGTGACAACGGTGGGGTAAAACCCAGGCGATTCCGGCCACTTCGCGGCCCGGACCCTCCCGTCCTGTCCCGAATTCTCCCCCGCCCCACCCGTCCGCCCGGTCTGGACCACTCCGCACCGGGGGGTGAATTTCAGGACGCGCCTCAGGACGGCGGCAGGACCCGGCACACCTCGACCGTCACGTCCACGGTGTCCAGGCCGATCACCCGCCCCTCGACGGCGGCGAACCCCTTCTCCCCCGAGCGGAACAGCCCGGCCAGCGGGGACTGCCGCCCGGCCGCCGCCAGCGCCTCCACCGCCATCGCCGAGCCGAACGCGAAGACGCCGCAGAGCACCACGCAGGGCGCCTGCCGGGAGGTCCGGGTGACGAACACGAAGCCGTGGTCGCGGACGAGTTCGTCGGCCGCGTTGTACTGCGCCTCGAAGGTCATCCCGCCCCAGCGGGCCCGGGCCGCCTGCGGGTGTTCGATCGTGAAGTCCGGGAAGGCGGCGGCCAGCACGGTCGCCGAGTAGGCGTTGACGCTCGGACCGCCGATCGAGAAGGTCGGCATCCGCGGGTCCTGGGCACCGGCGGTGACCAGTTCGATGGTCGCCTTCCGGTTGATCTTCCGTAGCAGGTCGGTGAGTTGGGCGATCGCCCGGGCCTCGGCCATCGGCATGAACAGCACGTTCCGCGGCCCCCGGCTGGTCAGCCGGCAGCCGTCCTTGGCGTAGGCGAACTCGGCCACCTCGATGCTCGGGGTGACGATCTGCACCCGGCCGTACGGCGCGAGCAGCGCGCGCAGGAAGCCGTAGCGCAGGAAGAGGCGGGTGCGGGCGAGGGAACGGGCGGCGAGAAAGCCGATCACGGCCGGGACGAACCCGACCAGGATCTGGAGCAGGATCTCCATGGCACCCTCCTGGCGTCCCCCGCGCGGCAGGCGCGGAAGACTCGGGCACGAACAGTCTGCGCTGAGGTGATGCCCCGTAGAACACCGGGAACTCCCGACACTGCGGCCCACCCGGCGCCGGCGGCGCGAAACGCCCCCGTTTCATCCATTCGGCCGAACGCGCGCCGCGCCCCGCCGGCCGGGCGGGTCACCCCCGGCCCGCCCGTCGGCCGACCGCCCCTCAGCCGCCCAGCCGCTTGGTGAACTTCCGCTCGCTCGCGCACCGCTCGTAGCCCAGCCACGCGTTGATCGCGAGCATCGGCGCGTTGGTCGCGTCGTTCGAGGTGTACGCGTGCCGCAGGCCCGCCGCCCGGGCCAGGCGCAGCGACTCCAGCTTGGCGAGCTTGCTCAGCCCGCGCCCCCGGAACTCCCGGCGGCAGGCGGTGAACGCCGACCAGTACCGGTCCGCGCCGTCCGTGTGCACCGCGCTGAACGCGGCCGGCTCGCCGTCGACCACGGCCACGATGGTCAGCTCGTGGTCGAGGTCCGGGTGGGCCGACACCCCGTCCCGCCACTCCTCGTAGTCGGCGGCGTCCATCTCGACCTCGCCCGGCTCGTCCCGGATCGCGTCCGCCTCGATCAGGAAGACCGGATACGGGTCCGCCGCCCAGTCGCTCGCCGGGCGCAGCTCGACGCCGGCCGGCAGCGCCGGGGCCTCGGGCAGCGGGAGGGCGAGGTCGCGGCCGGCGAAGTGGGCGAGCCGGCCCGCGGTGAAGCCGCGGGCCTCGGCGAAGGCGCGCGGGCCGGGCTCGTCGTCCACCCAGCTGTGCAGCTCGGTCACGCCGTGCTCGACCAGGTGCCGCTCGGCGGCGGCCAGCAGCGCGGTGAAGGCCCCGCGCCGCCGGTACTCGGGCAGGATGCTGCCGTTGGCGTGGCCGATGCCGGTTGTGGTGGTGCCGGTGACCACGCCGCAGCGGACCGAACCGACGACCCGGCCGTCCAGCTCGGCGACGAAGGTGCGGTAGAACTCGCCCTTGGTCTGGCGGGCGTTCAGCCAGGCGAAGGCCTCGGCGGTCTGCACCAGGTGCTCGCGCCCGGCTCGGTGGGCGGCCGCCACGGCCCCGGCGTCCTCGGGGCGGAAGTCACGAATCGTCAGTGTCGTCATAGGTGCGTCACAGTAGCCACCGGACGGGCCGTCCGCCGCCCATTTTTCCGCCGCCGCCCCTGCCCCCACCTGCGGGGATGCTCCAGGGCGGGCGCTAAAGTCCACCGTTGACGCACCGGCAAGCTCAAGTAATGCTCTGAGATGACCGGGGAAGGCTTGGCAGCCGCACCGCCCGGGGACATGCTCAGCAACAACAGCCCGGCGGCCCTGGCGACGAGGCCCGCGCCGACCGACGGCTTCCCACCCAGCCCTCCGAAGGGGGCGCACCGATGACCTCCCCTGCCCTGCACGCACCCGCAGCGACGACGGGAACGGGCACCACCACCGCAGGAGACCGCCGGCTCGGGGTCGGCCTCGGCTGGCGCAGCGAGATCGACACCGTGGTCGAGCGCCAGCCCGGCCTCGACTGGGTCGAGGTGGTCGCCGAGAACGTCTGCGCCGGCCACCTCCCCGAGTCCCTGCGGATCCTGCTCGACCGCGGCCTGACCGTGGTCCCGCACGGCGTCGGCCTCGGCCTCGGCGGCGCCGACCGGCCCGACCCGGCCCGCCTCGCCAAGCTCGCCGAGACCGCCGGGGCGCTCGGCTCCCCGCTGGTCACCGAGCACCTCGCGTTCGTCCGGGCCGGCGGCCTGGAGGCCGGCCACCTGCTGCCGGTGCCGCGTTCGCGCGACGCCCTGCGGGTGATCGCCGAGAACATCCGGATCGCCCAGGACCAGCTGCCGGTGCCGCTGGCCCTGGAGAACATCGCCGCCCAGCTGGCCTGGCCGGACGACGAGCTGACCGAGGGCCAGTTCCTCGCCGAACTGGTCGAACGGACCGGCGTCCGGCTGCTGATCGACGTCGCCAACCTGCACACCAACCGGGTCAACCTCGGCGTCGACCCGGCCGCCGAACTGGACCGGCTGCCACTGGAGGCGCTCGCCTACGTGCACGTCGCGGGCGGCACCATGGTCGACGGGGTGTGGCACGACACGCACGCCCACCCGGTCACCGAGCCGGTGCTGGAGGTGCTGGCCGAGCTGTGCGCCCGGGTCGCGCCGCCCGGTGTGCTGCTGGAGCGCGACGCCGCGTTCCCGCCGCCCGCCGAACTGGCCGCCGAGCTCGACGCCATCCGCCGGGTGCTGGACGGCGGTACGGCACGATGACCGCGCCCGCCGACGCCGGCACCCACGCCGCCCGGGCCCGGCTCGCCGCCCGGCAGACCGAACTGCTCGCCGCCCTGGTGGCGGGTGGCCCGGTCCCGCCCGGCTTCGACCCGGCCCAGGTCCGGGCCCAGGCCGCCGGCCTGGCCGCCAAGCGGCGCGACACCGCCGCCAAGGTCGCCCCGGAGCTGCCCCGACTGCTCGGCACCCGGTACGGGCCGCTGTTCCTCGGCTACGCCCACCGGCACCCGCAGACCGGCGGCTACCGGGCCGACGCCCGCGCCTTCGCCGACTGGGCGCTGACCGAGGGGACGGCGGCCGACCCGCTGGACGCCCCGACCCGCCGGGCGCTGGAGCGCTGGCTCCACCCGGCCCCCGAGCCGACGCCCGGCCCGTCCACACCGGCCGGCCCGCTCACCGGACCGCTCGCCCGGCTGCGCCGCGCCTTCGGGCGTCCCGGCCGCACCTCCTGAACCACGCACACTCCCGGCGCCGCGCGCGCCCGAACCACCCGGGGGAAACCGCCATGTGGCACAACGTCTACTACCTGATCCCGGCCGTCCTGCTGCTCGCCGCCGCCGGCTACGCCTCCCAGGCCAAGCAGGCCGCCAAGCGCGTCCGCAACCCCAAGGGCCTGCCCGGCCGCGGCCTGGACCTCTTCGACACCGCCTTCCTGGCCGGCGGCCCCGGCCGGGTCTTCGACACCGGTCTGGTCCGGATGCACCAGCAGGGCCACGTCGTGGTCAGCCGCTCCCGTCTGGTCACCCTGACCACCGACGACCCGTACGACGCGATCGACGGCACGATCGTCGACGAGATCGGCCCGTCCCGCAGCCGCGACCTCCCGGGCCTGCGGCTCGCCGTGATGCGCTCGGCGGCCGTCCAGGAGATCGGCGACCGACTCGCCGACCGCGGCCTGCTGCGCGACCCCGCCCGGCTGCACCGGGCCCGGATCGCCCGCCGGTTCCTGTGGGCCACGCTGCCGGTGCTGGCCGCCTTCACCCTCGCCGCCTACCTGATCGACTCCGGCGAGCCCGGCTACGAGCACCCCGCGCTCTGGGTCCCGCTGCTGCTGCTCGTGGTCTTCCTGGTCTCGCTGCTGGTCACCCGGCCGCTCAAGGGCCGGATCACCCCGGCCGGGCGGCGCCAGCTCTCCCTGATGGACACCGGCAAGCCCTGGCAGCCCGGCGGCAGCGGCGCCCTGACCAGCGCGGACGGCGTGGTGCTCGGCGTCGTCGCGCTCAGCGGACTGGCCCTGGCCGGGCTGGGCGACGAGGAGCTGACCGAGGCGATGCTGGCCTCGGCGACGGCCGACGAGATGGCGAAGGCCACCGGCTACTCCGCCGCCTCGTCCGCAAGCTCCACCGGCTCGTCCTCGGGCTCCTCCTGCGGCGGCTCGACGGTCTGGTGCGGCTCGTCCTCCGACTCCGGCTCCTCCTCGGACTCCGGCTCGTCCGGTTCGAGCTGCGGCGGGAGCAGCGGCTGCGGGTCGAGCTCCTCCTCGTCGTCGAGCTGCGGGTCCTCGTCCTCGTCGAGCTGCGGTTCCTCCTCGTCCTCCAGCTGCGGCTCCAGCTGCGGCGGCGGCGGAGGCTGCGGCAGCTGACTCGCGCACCCCGGACCGCGGTCCCCGGACGTCACAGTTCGGTATCGCGGTCCGGGAATGCGTTCCGCACACGGCGCGGCCGGGACTACAACAAGCCCATGTGGCTGCTCTTCCTGCTCCCGGCCTGCGCCGCCGCGGTGCTCTCCTGCATCCGGCTGGTCCGGATGACCGCGACCGCCGACGCGCTGGCCGGACAGGACGGGCCCCGGCCGCCCGAGGCGGTCGGGATCGGCCTGTACGAGACCGCCTACCTGGCCGGCGGGCCGGACCGGGTGGTCGAACTGGCCCTGGTCCTGATGGCCTCCCGCGGCCGCCTGCACCTCGCCCACACCGGCTGGACCACCGTCGTCGACCCGCGCGGCCGCAGCCGGCTGGAGCGCGCGGTGATCGCCACCGTCGGCCCCGACGGCCAGTGCCGCACCGACGACCTGCGGCTGGCGATGGCCGCCCACCCCACCGTGCTGGAGATCGGCAGCCGGCTCGCCCTGGCCGGGCTGGCCACCCCGGCCGTCGTGCAGCGCAGCACCGTCCTGGTGGTCCGCCAGGTCCGGCAGGCGCTGCTGCTCTCGCTGGTGCTGCTGGCCGCCGCGCTGGCCACGGCCGGCCTGTTCGACGGTGACGCGCTGACGCCGCTGGCCTGGTTCTCGCTGCCGCTGGTGCTCACCTCCGGCACCCTGCTGATGGCCCGGGTCGACGTCTACCCGTACACCCGCTGGGCCTCGCCGGTCGGCCAGGAGGTGCTCCGCGAGGTCCGCCCGCCCCGCCAGCACGGCCTCACCGACGACGACGAGCGCGAACTCCTCACCGCCGTCGCCATCAACGGCCCGGCCGCGCTCCCCGACGCCCGCCTGCGCGCGGCCCTGCGCCGGCACTGACGCACGAAGAAGGGGACCCCGTCCGGCCTCGGACGGGGTCCCCCTATTCTTTACGGCGTCGCTCAGACCAGGCCGTTGAGCAGCTCGCTGACCGGCTTGCGGCGGCCGGTGAAGAACGGCACCTCCTCGCGGACGTGCAGCCGGGCCCGGGACGGGCGCAGGTCGCGCATCAGGTCCACGATCCGGTGCAGCTCGTCCGCCTCGAAGGCGAGCAGCCACTCGTAGTCGCCCAGCGCGAACGAGGCGACCGTGTTGGCCCGCACGTCGGGGTAGCCGCGCGCCATCTGGCCGTGCTCGGCGAGCATCGCGCGCCGCTCGGCGTCCGGCAGCAGGTACCACTCGTAGGAGCGGACGAACGGGTAGACGCAGACGTAGTCGCGCGGGCGCTCGTCGGCCAGGAACGCCGGGATGTGCGACTTGTTGAACTCGGCCGGGCGGTGCAGCGCCATGTTCGACCAGACCGGCTCCAGCACGCGGCCCAGGCCGGTGCGGCGGAAGCGGTTGTACGCCTCCTGCAGGTCGTCGGACTCGGCGGCGTGCCACCAGACCAGGATGTCGGCGTCGGCGCGCAGACCGGACACGTCGTAGGTGCCGCGCACGGTGACGTCCTTGGCGGCGAGCTGGGCGAACAGCTCGTCCACCTCGGCGGCCAGCGCGGTGCGGTCCTCGGGCAGCTCGCCCTTGAGCTTGAACACCGACCACATGGTGTAGCGGATGACCTGGTTCAGGTCCCGTGCCTTCTTCTTCTCCGGCTGCTCGGCCTGCTGCGCAACGGTCTCAGTCATGCGCCCATTGTCCTCTCCGTGACGTTCGCCCCGGCCAGCGGGGTCAACACTCCATCGAGCCCGGCGACGGCCGTCCGGGCGCTGGCGATGCACGCCGGGATGCCCACGCCGTCGTACGCCGCCCCGCACAGCGCCAGCGCGCCCACCCGATGCGCCGCCGCCCGGATCCGGGCCACCCGGTCCAGGTGGCCGACCGGGTACTGCGGCAGACCGGCCCGCCAGCGGGTGACGGCGGTGTCGTACGGGCGGGCGGTCAGACCGATCGCCTCGCCCAGGTCGGCCAGCGAGCGGGCGACCAGTTCCTCGTCCGCCAGCTCCAGCGGCTCCTCCTCGTGCAGCCGGCCCAGCGAGGTCCGCAGCACGAAGGCGTCCGGGGCGGAGCGCTCCAGCCAGCCCCACTTGTTGGAGGAGAAGGTCGAGGCCTTGATCCGGCGGCCGTCCACCGGCGGGACCAGGAAGCCGCTGCCGGCCGGCGGCTCCGGCAGGTCGGCGCGGCGGAAGGCCAGGGTGACCAGGGCCATCCCGGCGTACTCGACGGTGTCCAGCTCGGCGGCCGCGGCCGGCGCGTCCGCGCGCAGCAGCCGGGCGGCGGCGGGGGCGGGCACGGCCAGCACGACGGCGGTCGCGGCCAGGGTCTCCCCGTCGCCGGTGGTCACCCGCCAGCCGTCCGGGGTGCGGCGCAGCGCGGTCACCTCGGTGTCGGTGCGCAGGTCCACGCCCGCGTCGGCGCAGGCGGCGGCGACCGCCGTCGGCAGGGTGCCGAGGCCGCCGCGCAGGCCCTGGAAGACGGGGGTGCCGACGGTCTGCGGCCGGGTCGCGAGCGCGTGCACGCCCTCGACCAGCGAACCGCCGCCGCGGGCGATCGGCAGCAGGGCGGGCACGGCGGCGCGCAGCGAGATCTCGTCCGCGTGCCCGGCGTAGACGCCGCCGAGCAGCGGTTCGACCAACCGGTCGACCACCTCGCGGCCCAGCCGTTCGGCGACGTACCGGCCGATCGCGATGTCGTCCGCGACGGCCTCGCCGGCCTCCTCGTGCCGGGCCCGGGCCAGCCCCTCGGGGCTCAGCACCCCGGCGGCGGCCAGCGCGGCGAGGTCCCCGGGGACGCCCATGACCTGCCCGCCGGGCAGCGGCCGCAGCGCGCCGCGGGTCCAGATCGCGGCCTTGGCGGTGGTCGGCGGCTCCAGCTCCGCCCCCAGCCCGACCGCCCGCGCCAGCTCGACCGCCTCCGGCCGCCGGGCCAGCATCGACTCGGCCCCGAGGTCCACCCGCACCCCGCCGACCTCGCCGCCCCACAACTTCCCGCCCAGCCGCCCCGACGCCTCCACCAGCGTCACCCGCGCCCGCGCCACCCCCCCGGCAGCCCCACTGAGCACGGCGGCCGCGGTCAGCCCCGCGATCCCGCCGCCGACCACGACGACATGTGCTTGCGACATGCCCCGCAGTCTCGCAGGTCTTTACACCTTTGCCTCAATCCGCCCGCTTCTTCCCCTTCGGCGCGGGGACGAGGGCGTCGAGGTCGATGTCGACCGGGAACGGCACGGATCGCTGGAGCCGCCCCCGGAAGATCCCGCCGGGGGCGTAGGCGCCCACATTGGTGTCGAGCTCGTAGACGTGCACCACCGGCAGGCCGTCCTCCTCCTCGATCACCCAGTAGTGCGGGATGCCGGCTTCGGCGTACTTCTCCGGCTTGACGACGCGGTCCGCGTGCGCGGCGTCCGGCGAGACGACCTCGACGACCAGGACGACCTCGTCGGCGGTGAACCGGATGCGCCCGGGGTCGTGCCCGGTGATCCCGACCACGATGTCGGGCCGGGTCCGGTTCCACCGGTCCAGGATGACCGCCGTCCCGTAGTCGACGGTCCACCCGGCCGGCGCGGTCCGGTCGATGGCCGTCGCGAGCGCGGCCGTGACCCGGCTGTGCCAGGCCGAGCGGGGCCGGAGGAAGAAGACCAGGGAGCCGTGTCGTAGCTCGGTGCGCGGCGGCGCCTGCGGCAGGTGGTCGAGATCCTCGGCGAACCATCCCTCCGCACGCGGCGGATACATCCACTCGGGCAGCTCGGACACGGCTGAAGGCTAGCCGCCACCGGGGTGGCCGGGAGGGGGATCGCCTCCCGATCCTCCGTCGGGGTGAAGCGGGCCCGGCGGCTTGACGACCGGTGCGCATCCTAGGCTCCTTGGCATGGAGCGGATCTTGGTGAGTGCGTGTCTGGCGGGGGTGCCGTGTCGGTACGACGGGCGGGCGAAGACGGATGCGGGGGTGGTCGAGGTCGTCGCGGAGGGGCGGGGGGTGGTGGTGTGTCCGGAGGGGGCGGGTGGGTTGCCGACGCCGCGGGCGGCGGCGGAGATCGTCGGCGGGGACGGGGCGGACGTGCTGGACGGGCGGGCGCGGGTGGTGGACGCGACCGGGGCGGACCGCACGGCGGAGTTCGTGGCCGGGGCGCGCGCGGCGCTGGCGGCGGCCGAGGCGGCGGGGGCGGGGCGGGCGCTGCTGATGGCGCGCAGCCCCTCGTGCGGGTGCGGGCAGGTGTACGACGGGACGTTCGGCGGGACGCTGCGGCCGGGTGACGGGGTGACGGCGGCGCTGCTGCGGCGGGCGGGGATCGTGGTGGAGGCGGTCTGATCCCCCGGCCTGACGCCTTGTCCGGGCCGACGCCGAGACGTGATCGAGCTGCGACCTCCGGGGCGGGTCCGATCCGGGCCGGCGACCGTCGAATGGTCTGGGCGCCCCGAGGAGCGGGCGCCGGGACCGTTCGACGCGGGGAGGGCTCGATCGTGCGAAGAGGACGGCGGAGGGCGGGGGCGCTGGCGGCGGTGGCCGTGGCGGCGGTGCTGGCCGGCGGGTGCAGTGCGAGTGGGGGCGACGGCAGGGAGGCTTCGGCGGTCGGCCCGGCGCAGGCCGACGCGCGCAAGGCGGACGGCGCCGCCCCGGAGGCGGCCCCGGCCGGGGCACCGGCCGCGGGTTCGACGGCGGCGGCCGGGTCGGGGGCGGCGGCACCGGGCCAGCCGAAGGTGGCGCCGGTGGTGGACGCGCGGCAGATCGCCTACTCGGCGCAGTTGTCGGTGCGGACCGACAAGACGGACGACGTGCTGGCCCGGGCCCGGGGGCTGGCGACCGCCGCGGGCGGCTACGTGGCGAGCGAGTCGGTCGCCAACGAGCACGGCGTCGACGTCCCGAGCGGGGCGACCGCCAAGCCGGTGGGCGGGCAGATCACCGTGAAGGTGCCGTCGGCGGTGTTCCAGCAGACCCTGGACCAGCTGGCCGGACTGGGCGAGGTGCTGTCCCGGCGCAGCCAGGCGGAGGACCTCACCCAGCAGGTCGCGGACGTGTCGAGCCGGGTGCAGACCCAGCAGGCGAGCGTGGACCGGGTCCGGGCGCTGATGGCGCAGGCCAAGACGCTGGCCGAGATCACCAGTCTGGAGGGCGAGCTGAGCCGCCGGGAGGCGGATCTGGAGTCGTGGCAGAAGCAGCTGAAGGAGCTGTCGGCGAAGACCTCGCTGTCCACCATCACGCTGGACGTGCGGCAGAAGGCGGAGCCGGTGCCGGACGCCCCGGACGCCGAGGAGGAGGACGACGGCTTCTGGCACGCGGTCGGCTCGGCGATGGGCGGCGGCTGGCACGTGCTGGCCGCGATCGTGGTCGGGATCTCGGTGGCGCTGGCCGCCGCGCTGCCGTTCCTGCTGGTGGCGGCGCCGGTGGCGGTGGTGGTGTGGGTGCTGCGCCGCCGGAAGCGGCGGGCGCCCGCCGTCCCCGTTCCCGCTCCCGTCCCCGCTCCCCAGGAGGAAGCGGAAGAAGAGGAGCGGGAAGAGGGGTGAGCGCGGCGGTGGCGGGCCCTCGCGCGGAGGGCCCGCCACCGTGCGGCGCGGGGGTCAGCGGGCGCTGGCCTCGTGGACGAAGGCGACCAGGCGGCTGAGCGCGTCCGGGTCCATGCTGGGCAGCACGCCGTGGCCGAGGTTGAAGATGTGGCCGCTGCTGCCGAGCGCCTGGGCGGCGTGCAGCACCTCGCGGGCCTTGGTCTCGACGGTCCGGGTGGGCGCGAACAGCACGGCCGGGTCGAGGTTGCCCTGCAGGCCCTTGCCGGGGCCGACCCGCTCGGCGGCGACGTTCAGCGGGACCCGCCAGTCGACGCCGACCACGTCCGCGCCGGCCTGGCCCATCAGGCCGAGCAGCTCGCCGGTGCCGACGCCGAAGTGGATCCGCGGCACGCCGTAGCCGGCCACCGCGTCGAAGACCTTGGTGCTGGCCGGCATGACCGAGCGGCGGTAGTCGTCCGGGGCGAGCGCGCCGACCCAGGAGTCGAACAGCTGGATCGCGGAGGCGCCGGCCTCGATCTGGACCTTGAGGAAGGCGGCGGTGATGTCGGCCAGCCGGTCGACCAGGGCGGCCCACAGCTCGGGCGCGCCGTACATCATGGCCTTGGTGTTCTCGTGGTTCTTCGACGGGCCGCCCTCGACCAGGTAGCTGGCCAGCGTGTAGGGGGCGCCGGCGAAGCCGATCAGCGGGGTGCTGCCGAGCTCGTCGACGAGCAGGCCGATCGCCTCGGTGATGTAGGGGACGTCGTCCGGCTCCAGCGGGCGCAGCCGCTTCAGGTCCTCGGCGGTGCGGATCGGGTCGGCGATGACGGGGCCGATGCCGGGCTTGATGTCGACGTCGATGCCGATCGCCTTGAGCGGCACCACGATGTCGCTGAAGAAGATCGCCGCGTCCACCTTGTGCCGGCGCACCGGCTGGAGGGTGATCTCCTTGACCAGCTCGGGCCGCATGCAGGAGTCCAGCATCGGGATGCCCTCGCGGACCTTCAGGTACTCGGGCAGCGAGCGGCCGGCCTGGCGCATGAACCAGACCGGGGTGTGCGGCACCGGCTCGTGCCGGCAGGCCCGCAGGAACGCCGAGTCGTACGCGGCGCCGCGGCGCGCGGGGGGCTGCTGACCGGGGGTGCCGCCGGTCGGGGGGACTGCCGTGGTGTCTGCCGTCGTCTCGCTCACGCCCCAAATCTTCGCACGCGGCCCGGACCGGACCGGCGGGGCCCGCCCCGGGCCGCGAGCGCCGCCGCAGTACCGCCGCCGTACCGCCGGGTACCGCCGGGTGGCTCCGGGATCCGGCCGCGATCTGGCCGGATTGCCGTCCCGGCGCGCCGCACGGGAAGAAGTTGCGACGATTACCCGAGTTTTCGACCTAGTCTTCGGGTCATGGCAGCGGTCGGAGGGCACCCCGCGCAGGGTGGCGGAGCAGGTGGCGGAACGGGTCGGGAGGGGGCGCCGAGCGAGTTCCGGGCCGCCGTGGAGGCCCTCGACGGGGCCCGGCTGCGGCCCGAGGTCGTGCTCTCCGCGGCGCCGGCCCCGCGCCGGCTGGCCCCGTTCGCGTTCGCGCTGACCGCCACCGTGGAGGTGGACGGCGACGAGCTGGCCGACGGCCGGCTGGTGCTGCTGCACGACCCGGCCGGGCAGGAGGCCTGGAACGGGGACTTCCGGGTGGTCACCATGACCCGGGCCGAGCTGGAGCCGGAGATGGCCGGCGACCCGATGCTCTCCGAGGTCGGCTGGGCCTGGCTGCTGGACGCGCTGCAGGCGCACGGCGCCGGGTACGCGGAGCCGTCCGGCACCGTGACCCTGTGCGCCTCGCAGTACTTCGGCGGGCTGGCGGACCGCGCGTCGAGCACCGAGATCGAGATCCGGGCCTCCTGGACGCCCGCCGACGGCCGCTTCGAACGGCACCTGGCGGCCTGGGGGGACCTGCTGTGCATCAGCGCCGGACTGCCCCCGGCCGTGCCGGGTCCGCAGTCACCGGCCGACGTCACGTCACTCGGTGGAGTGGTCCCGATGCCCGCCCGGCGGCGTCCGCGCTCGCACTGAGGAGTGGCGGGACGCGGGGGCGTCATCGGCGGACGCGGCGCCACTCCCAGGGCTGACGGAGTGTGACTTCAGGACGGCTCTGCGTCAATAAACCGGTCGAACCCGACCGCTTTGCACTGGATCCGATCGATTTTGTGCGAATTCCAGGCATGTCGTATCAGTCACCTGCGCGATTTGTCCGTATTGTTACTCACTAGATCGTGATCTTTCGCTAAAGCCGGGCACGGATGCTGCCGAAGCAGACTGTGACCCTTTCCGAACGCGGAACACTCCGACCGCCCCCTCGGGGTTCCGTCCGCCACTCCCCGCAGGAGGCCTGGTGTCGGTCCTTCTTGAGCACCCCGCAAACGTGGTCGCCTACCGCCCGACCAAGCCCACCGCCATGGTGGTCATCGCCGATCCCCGCGTCCGAAACACCGTCACCCGCCACCTCTGGGCGCTCGGCGTCCGCGACGTGATCGAGGTGTCCTCGATCGCCGAGGCCCGCCCCCGGGTCTCCACCCCGCGCGACATCTGCGTCGCCGACGTCCACCTGCCCGACGGCTCCGGACTCACCATCCTCGCCGAGACCCGTGCCGCCGGCTGGCCCAACGGGCTGGCGCTCTCCGCCGCCGACGACATCGGCGCCGTCCGCAGCGCGCTGGCCGGCGGGGTGAAGGGCTACGTCGTCACCGGCACCCGCACCAACGTCGCCATGCCCGGCCGCCCCGGTCTGCCGATCGGCGCCGGCGGCCTGGCCGGCCGGATGCGGCGCCCCGGGATGCCGGGCATGCCGGGTGCGGCCGGGGCGCCGGGAGCGCCCGGGGCCCCCGGCGCGCCGGGAGCGCAGCAGTCCGCCTACCGCGAGCTCTCCGGCCGCGAGGTGGAGGTGCTGCGGCTGGTCGCCGAGGGCCAGTCGAACAAGGCGATCGGCGTGGCGATGGGCCTCTCGGCGCTCACCGTGAAGAGCCACCTCGCCCGGATCGCCCGCAAGCTGGGCACCGGCGACCGGGCCGGAATGGTCGCGGTCGCGCTGCGCACCGGCATCATCCACTGAGCCGGTCGGCCCGCCCGGGCGGCCTGGAGGAACGTTCCTTCACCCTCCTCCAGGCCGTCGTGCCGTCACCCGTCCGCCCCCGTACCGCGCGGGGGGCGGGAGGCGGCGGCGGAGCCGTTCGTCGGTCGGATCATCGGTCTGACCAGTCCGACAACACTCCCGGCTGCGGGGACCGTCGTACCCTTGGTGAGTGACCGACGCCGTAGCAGCCATCCCAGAAGAAGCAGCCCCGGTCCCGCTCCTCGAGCCGAAGGAGGGGATCCCTCCGGTCGTGGCGGACGAGCAGGCGCTGGCCGCCGTCGTCGCCGCCTTCGCCGCGGGAACCGGACCGGTCGCCGTCGACGCCGAGCGGGCCTCCGGCTACCGCTACGGCCAGCGGGCGTACCTCATCCAGCTGCGCCGCGCGGGCGCCGGTACCGCGCTGATCGACCCGATCGCCTGCCCCGACCTCAGCGGGCTCGGTGCCGCCCTCGCGGACACCGAGTGGGTGGTGCACGCCGCCACCCAGGACCTGCCCTGCCTCGCCGAGGTGGGCATGAGACCCCAGCGCCTGTTCGACACCGAGCTGGCCGGGCGGATCGCCGGCTTCGCCCGGGTCGGACTCGGACCGATGACCGAGAGCGTGCTCGGGCTGAGCCTGGCCAAGGAGCACTCCGCGGTCGACTGGTCCACCCGCCCGCTGCCCGAGCCGTGGCTGCGCTACGCCGCTCTGGACGTCGAGGTGCTGGTCGAGCTGCGGGACGCACTCGAACGGGAGCTGGACGCCCAGGGCAAGCTCGGCTGGGCCCTGGAGGAGTTCGCGGCGATCGCCGCCGCCCCCCGTCCGGCCCCGCGCACCGACCCCTGGCGCCGCACCTCGCAGCTGCACAAGGTCCGCCGGCGCCGCCAGCTGGTCGTGGTGCGCGAGCTGTGGCTGGCCCGCGACCGGATGGCGCAGGAGCGCGACGTCTCGCCCGGCCGGGTGCTGTCGGACGCCGCGATCGTCAACGCCGCGCTGGCCATGCCGCTGAACATCGCCGCGCTCCAGGCCGTCCAGGGCTTCGGGCCGCGGGTGCACCGGCGCCAGCTGGAGCAGTGGCTGGCCGCCGTCCAGCGCGGGCGGGAGGTGCCGGAGAACCAGCTGCCGCCGGCCGCCGCGCCGCACGACGGCCCGCCGCCGCCGCGCGCCTGGGCCGAGAAGGACCCGGTGGCGGCCGCCCGGCTGAGCGGGGCCCGCGCCGCGGTCGGCGAGCTGGCCGAGCGGCACAGCCTGCCGGCCGAGAACCTGATCACCCCGGACCTGGTCCGCCGGGTCGCCTGGGAGCCGCCGGCCGACGCCTCCGCCGCCAACGTGGCGGCCGCGCTGCGCCGGCTCGGCGCCCGCCAGTGGCAGGTGGACCTGGTCGCCCCGGTCCTGGCCACCGCCTTCGCCAAGGCGGCGGCGGACGCGCAAGAGGCCTGAGCAGGAGAGGGACAGGGAAAGGGGACGCCACCCGGGGAGGGTGGCGTCCCCTTTCGCGTACCCGTGGCCGGAGGAGGGAAGAACGTGTCGGGGGACACACCCGCCGATGCCCCCGCCGGGCCTGGGCAGGTTGGTTACCGACGGGTAGCATGGCGGTGAGCGGCGCCGCTCACGTCTCCTCGCGCGACGGTCGGCGGCAGCCTGCCCACCTGAACTGTTGGTCCCTGGGAGGAGAGCCCCCGTGCCTCGTACCGCGAGGGACGTCGTCTTCGTCGATGGCGTCCGCACCCCGTTCGGCAAGGCCGGCCCGAAGGGCATCTACCACGAGACGCGCGCCGACGACCTCGTCGTCAAGTGCATCCGGGAGCTCGTGCGCCGTAACCCGAACCTGCCCGTCGAGCGCATCGACGAGGTCGCCATCGCGGCCACCACGCAGATCGGCGACCAGGGTCTGACCATCGGCCGCACCGCCGCGCTGCTGTCCGGCCTGCCGAAGTCCGTCCCCGGCTACGCGATCGACCGCATGTGCGCCGGCGCGCTGACCGCCGTGACCACCACCGCCGGCGGCATCGCCTTCGGCGCGTACGACGTGGTCGTGGCCGGCGGCGTCGAGCACATGGGCCGCCACCCGATGGGCGAGGGCGTCGACCCGAACCCGCGCTTCGTCTCCGAGAAGCTCGTCGACGAGTCCGCCCTGTTCATGGGCATGACGGCGGAGAACCTGCACGACCGGTTCCCGCACATCACCAAGGAGCGCTGCGACGCCTACGCCGTGCGCTCCCAGGAGAAGGCCGCCAAGGCGTACGTCAACGGCGACATCCAGCCGGACCTGGTGCCGATCTCGATCCGCAACACCAACCCCGCGATCGGCGAGACCGGCTGGGGCCTGGCCACCGTGGACGAGCCCATGCGCCCGGGCACCACGATGGAGAACCTGGCCGGTCTGAAGACCCCGTTCCGCCCGCACGGCAACATCACCGCGGGCAACTCGGCCGGTCTGAACGACGGTGCCACCGCCTCGCTGCTGGCCGCCGAGGACGTCGCCGAGGAGCTCGGCCTCCCGGTCAAGATGCGCCTGGTCGCCTACGCCTTCGCGGGCGTCGAGCCCGAGGTCATGGGCATCGGCCCGGTGCCGGCCACCGAGAAGGCGCTGGCCAAGGCCGGTCTGACGATCGACGACATCGGCGCGTTCGAGATCAACGAGGCCTTCGCCGTCCAGGTGCTGGCCTTCCTGGACCACTACGGCATCGCCGACGACGACGAGCGGGTCAACCCGTACGGCGGCGCGATCGCGTTCGGCCACCCGCTGGCCTCCTCGGGCGTGCGCCTGATGAACCAGCTGGCCCGCCGCTTCGAGCAGCGCCCGGACGTCCGTTACGGCCTCACCACGATGTGCATCGGCTTCGGCATGGGCGCCACCATCGTCTGGGAGAACCCGCACTTCGAGGGTGGTAAGTGAGCATGAGCACCACGACTGAGCTGCTGACCCGCGGCGCCGAGCTCTTCCCGGGCGAGGTCGTCACCACCGCGCACGTCCGCCACCTGGACCTGCCGCTGCAGGCCGGCCGGCTGGCCCTGATCACCCTCGACAACGGCTTCGACCACACCAAGCCGACCACCTTCGGCCCGGGCTCGCTGCTCAAGCTGAGCGAGGCGCTGGACCAGGTCGAGGCGGAGGCCGCCGAGGGCACCATCGTCGGTGCCGCGATCACCGGCAAGCCGTTCATCTTCGCGGTCGGCGCCGACCTCAAGGGCGTCGAGCTGCTCAAGGAGCACGCGGACGCGCTGGCCATCGGCAAGGGCGGCCACGAGGTCTTCAAGCGGATCGCCGCGCTGCCCGTCCCGACCTTCGCGTTCTACAACGGCGCGGCGATGGGCGGCGGCGTCGAGGTCGGCCTGCACTGCGACTACCGCACGGTGTCCGCGGGCGTCCCGGCGTTCTCGCTGCCCGAGGTCTTCCTCGGCCTGGTCCCCGGCTGGGGCGGCTGCAGCATCCTGCCGAACCTGATCGGCCCGGCCAAGGCCGTCAAGGTGATCATCGAGAACTCGATGGCGCAGAACAAGCAGCTCAAGGGCAAGGACGTGTTCGAGCTGGGGATCGCCGACGCGATCTTCGAGCCGGCCGACTTCCTGGAGCAGTCGCTGCTGTGGGCGGCCAAGGTCCTCAAGGGCGACGTGGCCGTCCAGCGCGAGGAGATCGACCGCGGCAAGGCCTGGGACGACGCCGTCGCCTGGGGCCGGCTGGTCGCCGACGCCAAGGTGCACGGGGCCGCTCCGGCCGCGTACCGGGCGCTGGACATCATCGCCCAGGTCAAGGACCAGGACCTGCAGGCCGGCTTCGACGCCGAGGACGCGGCCCTGGCCGACCTCATCATGGGCGGCGAGCTGCGCAGCGGCATCTACGCCTTCAACCTGGTGCAGCGCCGGGCCAAGCGCCCGGTCGGCGCGCCGGACAAGTCGCTGGCCCGCCCGGTCACCAAGGTCGGCGTCGTCGGCGCCGGTCTGATGGCCTCGCAGCTGGCGCTGCTGTTCGCCCGCCGTCTGGAGGTGCCGGTGGTCCTCACCGACATCGACCAGGAGCGCATCGACAAGGGCGTCGGCTACGTCCACGCCGAGATCGACAAGCTGCTCGGCAAGGGCCGGATCGGCCAGGACAAGGCCAACCGCCTCAAGGGCCTGGTCACCGGCTCGCTCGACAAGGCCGCCGGCTTCGCCGACGCGGACTTCGTGATCGAGGCCGTGTTCGAGGAGATGGGCGTCAAGCAGACCGTCTTCGCGGACCTGGAGAACGTGGTCTCGCCGACCTGTGTGCTGGCGACCAACACCTCCTCCCTCTCGGTCACCGAGATGGCCTCGAAGCTGAAGCACCCCGAGCGGGTCGTCGGCTTCCACTTCTTCAACCCGGTCGCGATCCTGCCGCTGCTGGAGATCGTCCGCGGCGAGCAGACCGACGACGCCTCGCTGGCCACCGCCTTCGGCGTCTCGAAGAAGCTGAAGAAGACCGCGGTGCTGTGCAAGGACGCCCCGGCGTTCGTGGTGAACCGGATCCTGACCCGCTTCATGGGCGAGATCCAGACGATCATCGACGAGGGCACCCCGATCGCCACCGTCGAGAAGGGCGTCGAGCCGCTCGGCCTGCCGATGTCCCCGATCGTGCTGCTGGAGCTGGTCGGCCCGGCCATCGCCCTGCACGTCTCGGAGACCCTGCACGGCGCGTTCCCGGAGCGGTTCGCCGTCTCCGAGAACCTCGGCAAGGTCGTCAAGGCCGGCAAGCGCGGCTTCTACACCTGGGTGGACGGCAAGCAGGTCCTCGACCCCGAGGTGCTGGAGCTGCTCACCTTCGGCGACACCGTGCTGACCGAGGAGCAGGTCCTCACCCGCTCGCTGGACGCCGTCGCGCAGGAGATCGGCCTGATGCTGGAGGAGGGTGTCGTCGCCGAGGCGCAGGACATCGACCTCTGCATGATCACCGGCGCCGGCTGGCCCTTCCACCTGGGCGGGATCACCCCGTACCTGGACCGTGAGGGCGTCTCGGAGCGGGTGAACGGCAAGCGCTTCCTGGCCCCGGGCCTGGCCTCGGTGCCCGCGTAGGGGACGACGGCCTGACCAAGGCCTGAGGAACGACGGAAGGGCCCCGGTGACCGGATCGGTCACCGGGGCCCTTCCGTGTGCCCTGACGGGTGCTGCGGCGCGTGCTAGCGCTTGAGGCGGTAGACCACGGTGTCGGCGAAGACGCCGACCATCTCGTAGTGGGTCTCCAGCAGGTTCTCGATCTTCGGAATCATGCCGGGCTGGTACGGCGCGAGGCCGGAGTCGTCGACGACCACCTCGGGCAGGCCCTTGGCGATCTCCTGGTCGAAGGTCTGCCAGGCGTTGGTCATCGAGAACTGCTCGCCGACGTTGGGGCTGCCGTCCTTGCCGCCGCTGTAGTTGGTCAGGAAGCCGGCGGTCAGGTAGCGGGTGGCCGGCTTGCGGTCGGCCAGCCAGTACAGCTCCGGGTGCATGCCCCAGACCAGCACGGTGTCCTTGGGGGTGGTCTGCGCGGCGACCGCGGTGGCGACCTCGGTGGTGCGGTCCAGCCGCTCCCCCGGCCAGGCCAGCGCGAGGCCCCAGAAGACCGTGGCGGCGGCCGTGGTGTACACCAGGACCGGCTTCCAGCGGATCGCGGAGGTGGCGATCGCCCCGGTGCCCAGCAGCACCAGCGGGGGGATCAGCTGGAGGTAGTAGTGGCCGAAGAAGTGGAAGCCGACGCTGACCGCGACCACCGAGGAGAGCAGCCACATCCACAGGTCGGTGGTGGAGCCGTGCTCCTCCCCCGCGACCGGCAGCGGGCGGTGGCGGTACTTCAGCCAGAGCCGGCGGCCGACCGGCAGCAGGAAGCCCAGCCCGGCGCCGAGCAGGATCACCGAGTTGCCGAGCGCCCGGCCGGTCATCTGGAGCCAGGCGCCGCCGAAGGTCGCGTAGTCGCCGCTGCCGGTGACCACCCAGAACAGGAAGCCCTTGGGTTTGGTGAGGATCACCGCGACCAGCGCTATCGGCAGGGTGAAGCCGAAGCCGATCTTGAGCAGGGCGGGCGGCCAGCGGACGCCGCGCCGGCGGGCGTCCTGGAAGAGCATCCAGAGCACCGGCAGCAGCACCGCGCCGCCGGTCTGCTTGGTGAGCGAGCAGAGCGCCACCGCGATCCCGGCGGCCAGCCAGCGGCGCCGCTCGGCGTACCGGAAGGCGGCCACCATGGCGGGCAGCATGAAGACCTCGAAGGTCGCCGCCTGGGTGTCCTCCGGGGAGAGCCCGATGGAGACCAGCAGGTAGAGCAGACCGGCGCCGGCGCCGGCCCGGTTGCCCCAGCGGCCGCGGGCGAGCGAGGCCAGCAGGATCGCGGTGACCAGGTGGGCGACCACCGCGAGGGTGCGCAGCGGCCAGAGCGAGGCGGAGCCGAAGACGGCGAAGCAGGCCTGGTAGAGCCAGGGCAGCAGCGGCGGCTTGCGGTCCACCACGGTGTCGTAGAGCACGCCGCCGTCGGCGAGCATCCGGGCCTGGGTGGCCAGGAAGCCCTCGTCGGGGCTCCAGACCGGGCGGACGAAGGACGGCAGGTGGGTGAGCAGCGCGACCAGGGCCAGCAGCGGCACCAGCCGGGACCAGTAGCCGGTCTTCACGCGCTCCCAGCCTTCGGCCGGGGGTACCCCCAAGGGCAGGCGCTCGGCGAGCGCGGTCAGGCGGGATCGGATGGGGGTGGGCACGGATGACAACCTACCGGGCGGGATCGGCGCGGGCAGCGCCGGTCCCGCCTTTCGGTGCGATTATCAGCCTGTTCCGGGCCAACTGTTGCAGAGCTGTCGCAAACGGACTGCTCCGGCCGGGTGAGGCGGACGCGGGTCAGACGTGGGCGACGTCCAGCTTGGCGACCAGGGCGGTCACCTTGCGGGCGATGTCCGGGGCGGTCAGGCCGATCTCGGCGAGGATCTCCGGGCGCGAGGCGTGGTCCAGGAACTCCTGCGGGATGCCGAAGTCGCGCAGCGGCAGGTCCACGTCGGCGTCGCGCAGCGCCTGGGCGACCGCCGCGCCGACGCCGCCGGCGCGGCCGTTGTCCTCGACCGTGACGACCACCCGGTGCTCGGCGGCCAGGCCCGGCAGGGCCGGGTCGACCGGCTTGACCCAGCGCGGGTCCACCACGGTGGCGGTGACGCCCTGGGCGGCCAGCAGGTCGGCCACCTCCAGGCACATCGGGGCGAGCGCGCCGACCGAGACGATCAGCACGTCGGCCCGGCGGCCCTCCTCGGCGTCCCCGAAGGAATCGGACGCTGCGGCGCGCAGCACGTCCATGCCGCCGACCCGGCCGACCGCCGGGACGGCCGGGCCGACCGTGCCCTTGGAGTAGCGGACCACCGTCGGGGCGTCCTTGACCTGGACCGCCTCGCGCAGCTGGGCGCGGACCTGGTCGGCGTCGCGCGGGGCGGCCAGCCGCAGGCCGGGGACGACCTGGAGGATCGACATGTCCCACATGCCGTTGTGCGAGGCGCCGTCGCTGCCGGTGACGCCGGAGCGGTCCAGCACGAAGGTGACGCCCAGCTTGTGCAGGGCGACGTCCATCAGCACCTGGTCGAAGGCGCGGTTGAGGAAGGTCGCGTACACCGCGAAGACCGGGTGCAGGCCGCCGGTGGCCAGGCCGGCGGCGCTGGTCACGGCGTGCTGCTCGGCGATGCCGACGTCGAAGATGCGGTCCGGGAAGGCCTCGGCGAACGGGGCCAGTCCGACCGGGTGGAGCATCGCGGCGGTGATGCCGACGATGTCCTCGCGCTCGTGGCCGAGCGCCACCATCTCCTCGGCGAAGACCGAGGTCCAGTCCTTGCCCGAGCTCTTGATCGGCAGGCCGGTCTCCGGGTGGATGACGCCGACCGCGTGGAAGCGGTCCTCGTCGTTGTTCTCGGCGGCGTGGTAGCCGCGGCCCTTCTCGGTGAGGCAGTGCACGATCACCGGGCCGCCGAAGCCGCGCGCCTTGGTGAGCGCGGACTCCAGGGCGGTGAGGTCGTGGCCGTCGATCGGGCCGATGTACTTGAGGCCGAGGTCCTCGAACATGCCCTGCGGGGCGATGAAGTCCTTCAGGCCCTTCTTGGCCCCGTGCAGGGTCTCGAAGAGCTGCTGGCCGACCACCGGGGTGCGCTGCAGCGCGTCCTTGCCCCAGGAGAGGAAGCGCTCGTAGCCCTGGGTGGTGCGCAGGGTGGCGAGGTGGTTGGCCAGGCCGCCGATGGTCGGCGAGTAGGAGCGCTCGTTGTCGTTGACGACGATGACGACCGGGCGGTCCTTGGCGTCGGCGATGTTGTTGAGCGCCTCCCAGGCCATGCCGCCGGTCAGCGCGCCGTCGCCGATCACCGCGACCACCGGGTCGTCCTTGCCGAGCAGCTGGTTGGCCTTGGCCAGGCCGTCGGCGTAGGAGAGCACGGTGGAGGCGTGCGAGTTCTCGATCACGTCGTGCTCGGACTCGGCGCGGGACGGGTAGCCGGAGAGGCCGCCCTTGGAGCGCAGGCCCGAGAAGTCCTGGCGGCCGGTGAGCAGCTTGTGGACGTAGCTCTGGTGGCCGGTGTCGAAGAGGATCCGGTCGCGCGGCGAGTCGAAGACCTTGTGCAGCGCGATGGTGAGCTCCACCACGCCGAGGTTCGGGCCGAGGTGGCCGCCCGTCTTGGAGACCTCCGTCACCAGGAAGGTCCGGATCTCCTGGGCCAGGGTGGCCAGCTGTCCGGGCGTGAGCCGGTCGAGATCGCGCGGTCCCCGAATGCGGGTCAGCAGGGCCACCCGTTCCTCCTCGTTCAGTGTTCGCGGACCGCGGGGGTCCGGCGGGCGTCGCTGCCCGGTGCGCCGGCGCCCGTCCGCCTCGTCGCGGTTCGGTCGGTGTCGACCGGTCGAGTCTAATCTCCGGCCACCGGACACCGGGCGGGGTGTCCGGTACCACCGGCCGGTACACGCCAGTCACCTCGACGGTCACTCTTTCGAGTGAACGGGAAGGACCGGCGTGTCGACTAATTTCCGAACGAGTGTTCGATCAACCTCGGCCGAGCGCCCCCGAGTCTCCGGTCTCGCTCATCACCAGGGCCAGTGCGCCGAGCACCTCGGCCCGGCCTCCCAGGGTGCCGGGGACCACCGACAGCTGGCGGGCGGCGCTGGGGATCGCGTAGCGGGCCACCGAGTCCCGGATCGGGGCCAGCACCAGCTCGCCGGCGTCCGCGAGGTCGCCGCCGAGGATCACCCGGCGCGGGTTGAGCAGGTTGCACAGGGTCGCCACGCCGGTGCCGATCTGCCGCCCGGCGTCGGCGATCACCCGGCGGCAGCCGAGGTCGCCCTGGTGGGCCAGCTCGACCACCTTGGGCAGGGTGAGGTCGGGGCCGAGCGTGGGGGTGAGCAGGTTGAGCAGGTAGCGCGAGCCGACGAAGGTCTCCAGGCAGCCCCGGTTGCCGCAGCGGCAGACCGGGCCGGCCTCGTCCAGGGTGATGTGGCCGATCTCGCCCGCGGTGCCGCCCGGGCCCCGGTAGATCTGCCCGTTGACCACCAGCCCGGCGCCGACGCCGCTGGCCACCTTGATGTAGGCGAGGTCGCTCAGGCCCCGGCCGGCGCCCCAGACCAGCTCGCCGAGCGCGCCGAGGTTGGCGTCGTTGTCCACGTGCACCGGCATGCCGAGCCGCTCGGCCAGCTCGCGGCCGGGGGCGATGCCGGTCCAGCCGGGCAGGATCGCGGTCGAGCCCAGCGCCCCGGTCTCCACGTCGATCGGGCCGGGGACGCCCAGGCCCACGCCGATCACCTTGTCCGGGCGGAAGCCGGCCTCGGCGAGCAGCCGCTCGACCAGGGCCTCGGCGCGGTCGAAGCCCTGCGCGGCGGACACGTCGACGTCCATCGGGGCGCTCTCCTCGGCGAGCACCCGGTGGGCGAGGTTGCCGACGGCGACCCGCAGGTGGGTGTGACCGAAATCGATCCCCACCACGATGCCGGCGTCGCCGCTGAGCGAGACGCTGCGCGCGCGCCGTCCGCCGGAGGAGGTGTCGGCGACCACGACGGTGCCGCTCTCCTTCAACTCCCGGACGATGTTGGACACGGTGGCCGCCGAGAGGCCGGTGCCGCGGGCGATCTCGGCCTGGGTCAGCGAGCCGGCCATCCGCACCGCGCGGAGCACCCGCTCCAGGTTGGCGCGGTGCAGCGAGGACTGCGAGCCCGGTGTGTCCGTGGACATGATCCACCCTCCCAAGGGCGTCGGGGACCCCTCCGCCGGGTGTCCCCTTTCAAGTCCTGAAGCCTAGGCCCTGCGGGACGGTGAACCCGCAGGAAGGTGAAGGTGCCGGAGAGAGGAGGAGAAGGGACGGTGCGCGGCCCGCGGACCGGCCGGGGCGGCCGGGAGGGTCGCGCCGCAGGTGGGGGCGGGAGCGGGTGGGGCGGCGGGCTCCTGCGGCCGTCCGAAAACCGACCCCCCGTACGATGGTGCCCAATCTCACCCGTCCCGCCGGCCACGGAAGTGAACCGGACCCGGGACGATTCCAGACATGACGGGGCATCAGATGGCAGGGGATCACCCTACGCCGGGGGCGGGCGAAACGCCCGGCGGCGGTCAGGACAACCGGGGCGTCTCGCTCGGGCGCAAGCCCGGCGGCGTCGACCCGGCGGCCGTGGCGGACCAGCAGACACAGCTCGACGGGGCCGCGGTCCCCGGTCAGGCCGCACCGGCGGCTCCGGCCGTCCCGCCGGCCGCGCCGCCCGCCGCACCCGCGGCTCCGCCGGCACCCCCGGCCGGGGCGCCCGGCGGGTACGCCTACGCGCCCACCGCCACCGCCTTCCCCGCCCAGGGCGGGGCCCCGGTCCCGCCGCCCGGCGCGCCGGTCGGCCCGTACGACCCGGCCGCGGGCCAGCCGCCGTTCGGCGCCCCGACCGCGGGCCAGCAGCCGTACGGCCACACCGCGCCGCCGCAGGCCGACGGCGCGGCGCCCGGGTACGGCTACCCGCAGCAGGGCGGCTACGGCTTCCCCGGCGCGCCGGTCCCGGCCGCGCCGAAGCAGCGCAACCCGGTCATGCTCTGGGGCGGCATCATCGGCGGCGTGCTGGCGATCGCCATCGTCGCCGCGCTGTTCGTGCTGTTCACCGACAAGTCCAAGGACGAGGACAAGCCGACCGCGAGCGGCGGCACCACCGGCGAGGTCACCGCTCCGGCCACCGGCGGCACCACCGGCGAGGTGACGGCACCGGCCACCGGCGGCGCGACCGGCGGCGGCTCGACCCCCGGCGGCGGCGGCAAGGCCGGCGCGTACAACCTGGCCTGGGCCGCCGACAAGCCGGCCAGCTCGGTCAGCGGCTCCACCCGGCTGCTCGCCATCTGGGGCGGCGACAAGACCGCGATCCGCGCCGACACCACCGGCATCCGCGCCGTCAACACCTCCGACGGCAAGGAGGCCTGGAGCATCCCGGTGCCGTCCGGCGCCAAGGAGTTCTGCAGCGCCTCGTACAGCACCAACAAGGGGCACGTCGCCGCGATCGCGCTGAACACCGGTGACAGCGACTGCTCCACCATCGCCGCCGTCGACGTCAACGCCGGCAAGCTGCTGTGGACCGTCAAGGTCGGCAAGGACCGGATCTCCTCCCCCACCCTGACCATCACCGACAAGGTGATCGGCATCGGCGGCAACATGGCCGGCGCGGTCAACGTCACCGACGGCTCCCCGGCCTGGAGCTTCCAGCCGCGCGAGAAGGACTGCAGCACCTACGGCACCGCGGCCGGCGCCCAGATCGTGGTCACCGACCGCTGCTACGGCCTCAGCACCACCGTCAAGTCCCAGCTGGTGGTCGTCGAGACCGACACCGGCAAGGTCCTGTCCCCCGCGCCGACCACGCTGAGCGGCAGCATCGAGCGGGTCGACAAGGTCGTCTCGGACGCACCGCTGGTGCTGGTGATGAGCAGCGGCCCGAACGGCGACTACATCCTGCCGTTCGACAAGACCTTCAAGCCGGGCAACCAGATGTCGGTCAAGGAGCCGGGCTACGACAGCCTGCGGCTCAGCGGCCAGGGCGACGCGTTCACCCAGAGCCTGGTCAGCGGCACCACCCTGTACGTGCAGACCAACCCGACCAAGCCGTCGATCAACGCCTACGACCTGAACACCGGCAAGCGGATCTGGTCGACCGACGGCAAGGCCAAGGACGGCCTGCGGCTGGTCTCCGGCACCGACAAGGACGGCAAGGTCCGGGCCATCCTCGACATGGGCTACGGCAACGACAACAAGCTGGTGACGCTCGCCCCCGCCGACGGCGCGGTGACCGAGCTCGGCAGCCTGGCCGACAACAAGAGCTCCTCGCTCAGCATCAGCCTGAGCCTGAACGAGTTCGTGCTGCAGAGCGACAACTCGCTGTACGGGTTCTCCCGCAGCAGCATGGACGTCCCGGTGTTCAAGTACGTCAAGAAGTGACGCCGGCGCGGCCGCGGTGACGCGGGCCGGTGCGTGACGGGTGGGGCGGGAGGGTGCCGGTGCGGCACGCTCCCGCCCCACCCGCTTCCGTCTCCGGGCCCATGCCACCGGCACCGGCGGGTGGACATGGCAGGATGCCAGGCATCAGCCTGACGAAGGAGTCCAGCGAGTGCCCGGCACCAACCTGACCCGCGAGGAGGCCCGCACCCGGGCCGACCTCCTGCACGTGGACGCGTACGACATCGAGCTCGACCTGAGCTCGGCCCGAGAGGGGGGCACCTTCCGGTCCACCACCGTGGTCCGGTTCAGCGCCACCACCCCGGGCGCGGCCACCTTCATCGACCTGGTCGCCCCGAGCGTCGAGGAGATCGTCCTCAACGGCGAGCGGCTCGACAACGCCAACTTCGCCGACAGCCGGATCGCGCTGCCGAACCTCGCCGCCGAGAACGAGCTGCGGGTCGTCGCCGACTGCGCCTTCACCAACACCGGCGAGGGCCTGCACCGGTTCGTCGACCCGGTGGACGGCGAGACGTACCTGTACACCCAGTTCGAGGTGCCGGACGCCCGCCGCGTCTTCGCCTCCTTCGAGCAGCCCGACCTCAAGGCCGCGTTCACCTTCACCGTGACCGCGCCCACCGGCTGGGTCGTGGTCTCCAACTCGCCCACCCCGCAGCCGGAGGGCGAGGGGGACAGCCGGGTCTGGCGGTTCGAGCCGACCGGCCGGATCTCCTCGTACATCACCGCGCTGGTCGCCGGCCCGTACGTCGGCGTCTTCGACACCTACGAGAACGGCGAGCAGAAGGTGCCGCTGGGCATCTACTGCCGGCCCTCGCTGCGCGAGTTCCTGGACGCCGAGGACATCTTCGAGGTCACCAAGCAGGGCTTCGACTACTTCCAGGAGAAGTTCGACTTCCCCTACCCGTTCGCCAAGTACGACCAGCTGTTCGTGCCGGAGTTCAACGCCGGCGCGATGGAGAACGCGGGCGCCGTCACCCTGCGCGACCAGTACGTGTTCCGGTCCAAGGTGACCGACGCCGCGTACGAGGCGCGCGCCGCGACGATCCTGCACGAGCTCGCCCACATGTGGTTCGGCGACCTCGTCACCATGGAGTGGTGGAACGACCTCTGGCTGAACGAGTCGTTCGCCACCTTCGCCGAGGCGGTCTGCCAGGCCGAGGCGCCCGGCTCGAAGTGGCCCAACTCCTGGACCACCTTCGCCAACCAGATGAAGACCTGGGCGTACCGGCAGGACCAGCTGCCGTCCACCCACCCGATCATGGCCGACATCAACGACCTGGAGGACGTCCAGGTCAACTTCGACGGCATCACCTACGCCAAGGGCGCCTCGGTGCTCAAGCAGCTGGTGGCCTACGTCGGCCAGGACGCCTTCTTCGAGGGCGTGCGCGCCTACTTCAAGCGGCACGCCTGGGGCAACACCCGCCTGGGCGACCTGCTCGGCGCGCTGGAGGAGGCCAGCGGACGCGACCTCAAGGCCTGGTCCGCCGCCTGGCTGGAGACCGCCGGCATCAACGTGCTGCGGCCCGCGCTGACCCTGAACACCGACGGCGAGATCGAGTCCTTCGCCGTCCTGCAGGACGCCCCCGCGCTGCCCGCCGGCGCCAAGGGCGAGGCCGTGCTGCGCCCGCACCGGATCGCGATCGGCCTGTACGAGCTGGTGGACGGCTCGCTGGTGCGCACCGACCGGATCGAGCTGGACGTCGACGGCCCGCGCACCGAGGTGCCCGAGCTGGTCGGCCGGCACCGCCCGGCCGTCGTCCTGCTCAACGACGACGACCTCTCCTACGCCAAGGTCCGGCTGGACGAGGACTCGCTGGCCGTGGTCACCGAGCACCTCGGCGGCTTCACCGAGGCGCTGCCGCGCGCGCTGTGCTGGGCCTCCGCCTGGGACATGACCCGCGACGGCGAGCTCGCCGCCCGCGACTACCTGACGCTCGCGCTGTCCGGCCTGCCGCGGGAGACCGACATCGGCGTCGTCCAGTCGGTGCAGCGCCAGGTCAAGCTCGCCCTCGACGCCTACGCCGACCCGGCCTGGCGCGAGCAGGGCCTGGCCCGCTGGGCCGAGGCCGCCGAGCAGGCGCTGCGCGCCGCCGAGGGCGGCAGCGACCACCAGCTGGCCTGGGCGCGGGCGCTCGCCGCCGTCGCCCGGACCGACGGTCAGCTCGGCCTGCTCGCCGGGCTGCTGGACGGCACCGCCGAGATCCCCGGCCTGGCCGTCGACACCGAGCTGCGCTGGACGCTGCTCGCCCGGCTCGCCGCCACCGGCCGGGCCGACGAGGCCGCGATCGAGGCCGAGCTGGCCCGCGACAACACCGCGGCCGGCCAGGAGCACGCGGCCAGCTGCCGGGCGGCCCGGCCGACCGCCGAGGCCAAGGCGGCCGCCTGGACCGCCGCGGTGGAGTCGGACGAGCTCACCAACTACGTGCTGGCGGCGGTGATCGGCGGCTTCCAGCAGGCCGACCAGCGCGAGCTGCTGGCGCCGTACGCGGCGAAGTACTTCGCCGCGGTGAAGGACGTCTGGGCGACCCGCAGCCACGAGATCTCCTCGCAGATCATCGGCGGGCTGTACCCGGCGCTGCTGATCGAGCAGGGCACGCTGGACGCCACCGACGCCTGGCTGGCCTCGGCCGAGCCGGCGCCGGCGCTGCGCCGGCAGGTCGTCGAGGTGCGGGCCGGTGTGGAGCGGGCGCTGAAGGCGCAGGCCGCGGACCGGGCGGCCGGGGCGCGCTGACGCCGCGAAGGTTCCCCCTCCCGGGTGACGGGAGGGGGAACCACCCCGTCGGGGAGGAACGCCCGAGGGGGCGCCGGACCACGTCCGGCGCCCCCTCGGGGTCTGTTCCGTGGGTGGAGGGCCCTCGGTTACTTCTTCTTGTCCTTGCCGCCGAGCGGCAGCGCCGCCAGGCCGGCGATGATCGCGAAGGCCGCGAGCGGGGCCAGCACGTACAGACCGAGGGTCTGGGCGACGCTCAGGCCGCTACCCGGGTCGTCGCCGTCGTCCCGGGTGAGGGCCATGGCGGGCGACGACAGCAGCATCATCAGCGTGACCGTTGCGGTGACCGCGCCGGCTCGCAAAGCGTTCCTCTTGTCCACGGTGCCAACTTACCCGCCGCTTACGCCGGACCGCTCGGCGGGGTCGGCCTTTCGGGAGGGGTGGCGGGGCCGGCGGCGGACACCGGGCGGAGCAGCTCGGCGAGGGTGCGGGCGGCCGGGGCGGCGGCCAGCGCGTCCAGGGTGACCGGCGCGCCGGAGCCGTCCGCGACCGGCAGCCGCCAGTTCGGGTACTGGTCCCAGGTGCCCGGCAGGTTCTGCGGCCGGGGGTCGCCGACCAGGTCCGGCAGCCAGACGCCGACCAGCTCGGCCGGGGTCTCGGCGAGGAAGCGGTAGAGCGCGTCCGCCGAGAGCGGCTCGCCGCCGGCCAGCAGGCCCAGCCGGACCAGCTCGGCCCGCCAGTCGGACAGCTCGGCCGCCGCCTCCGCCTGCTCCTCGCCGAGCGGGCGGGCCAGCAGGCCCAGCCGGTGCCGCAGCTCCACGTGCTCGCCGGAGAGCCGGGCGGCGGTGGACGGCAGGTCGTGCGTGGTCAGGGTGGCCAGGCTGCCCGGGCGCCAGCGCGCGGGCGGCAGGATCTCGCCCTTGGCCTGCCAGTCCCGCTCGAACCAGAGCACCGAGGTGCCGAGCACGCCGCGCGCCGCCAGCTCCTCCCGGACGCCCGGCTCGACGGTGCCGAGGTCCTCGCCGATCACCGCCGTGCCGGCCCGGTGCGCCTCCAGGGCCAGCACGCCGAGCATCGCCTCGGCGTCGTAGCGGACGTAGGCGCCCTCCAGCGGGGAGTGCCCGGCCGGCACCCACCAGAGCCGGAACAGGCCCATCACGTGGTCGAGCCGCAGCGCGCCGGCGTGCCGGGCGGCGGAGCGCAACAGTTCGGCGAACGGCGCGTAACCGGCGGCGGCCAGCGCGTCCGGGCGCCAGGGCGGCAGGCCCCAGTCCTGGCCGTGCGCATTGAAGGCGTCGGGGGGCGCGCCGACCGAGATGCCGGTGGCCAGGACGTCCTGGAGCGCCCAGGCGTCGGCGCCGTCCGGGTGGACGCCGACCGCGAGGTCGTGCACCAGGCCGACCGGCATCCCGGCGGTGCGGGCGGCCTGCTGGGCGTCGGCGAGCTGCCGGTCGACCTGCCAGGCGAGCCAGCGGTGGAAGGCGACCCGGTCGGCGAGTTCGGCGGCCTCGTGCCGGACGTGCGGGGAGTCGGGGTGGCGCAGGCCCTTGGGCCAGTGGTGGTGGTCGGCGCCGTGCCGTTCGGCCAGCGCGTTCCAGACGGCGTGGCGCTCCAGCCACTCGCCCTCGCGGGCCCGGTAGGCGTCGAACGCGGCGGTCCGGACGGCGCCGTGCCGGTCCGCGTACTGTCGGTACTCGTCGTGCAGCAGCTCCAGGGCCTGGCGCTTGAGGGCCCAGACCTCGTCCCGGTCGATCAGGCCGTCGTGCGCCAGCACCTCGGCGCGCAGCCGGGCGGCGCGGCCGAGCAGCTCGTCCGCCTCGGCGCGCCGCTCGCCGGCCAGGTAGGCGTACTCGGGGACGGCCTCGACCCGCAGGTGGACCGGGTCGGCGAAGCGGCGGGAGGAGGGGCGGTAGGGGGACGGGTCGGAGGGGACCGCGGGCAGGGCCGCGTGCAGCGGGTTGATCTGCAGGAAGCCGGCGCCCAGGGTGGCGGCCCAGCGGGCGAGGTCGGCGAGGTCGGCGAGGTCGCCCATGCCCCAGGAGCGGTCGGAGAGCACCGAGTAGAGCTGGGCGAGGAAGCCCCAGCTGCGGCCGGGCAGGGCGGGAAGGCGTTCGGGGGCGACGATCAGGTGGGCGGTGGCGGCCTGTTCGGGGGTCTCGGCGCGCAGGGTGTGGCGGCCGGGCGGGAGGTCGGCGGGGAGCCAGTGGGAGTGGCCGCGCGGGAGCTGCCAGCGGCCGCCCTGTTCGAGTTCGACGGTGAGCCGGGTGTCGGCGGGGACGTCCAGGGCGGTGCGGCGGCCGGCCCGGGCCACCACGGTGGGCGGCAGCAGGCGGGCGAGCTGTTCGGCGCGGTGGCGGGCGAGGGCGTCCCGGGCGGCGGCGGGGGTGGCCGCGTCCACGCCGAGCGCGGCGAGGACGGCGACCAGGGTGCGGGCGCCGACCGGGACCCCGCCGGGGCCGTACCGGGTGTCCACGCCGTGGGCCTGGGCCAGGGCGACGAGTTCAGGCGGGGGTGGCGGCGCGTCCTGCGCCGGCACTTCGAGGCCGTCCAGGCGGTCGGCTCCGTCACGGTCGAGATAAGCGGCCACTCGCGGCTCCTGCGATGTCTCGGCAACGCCCAGTCAGGACAGGCACAGTCCTACCCGGGTGACGGCTCGGTGACCCGGCGCGACACACACGGGCGGGGGAGCGGTGGCGCGCCGGGGGGCGCGCGGGCCCCGGGGTGCGGCGACGACATGGGGAGATGAGGTGCGGAGATGACGTACGGGAGGTGTCGGGGAGGCCGCCGGTTGGTGCGGGGGCGAAGGGTCGAAGTCGGGGGTAAATCGGACAAAATAGGCATACCCGTCGGCGGCGTTGACACCGCGTGGGGTACCTGGTGGGCTTTGGCGCGATGTGGTTCCGGCCTGGCGAGGAGGCTCCTGTGCAAGCCCGAGTGTCCGAGGTGGCCGGGCGGCGGCTGCGTCAGCAGCTGGAGCAGAGTCCGGCGTTGCGCGACGTGCTCTACCACCCCGCCGCCCTCGCGGCGCGCCGGGCCACCGCGCGGACCTGCCGTCAGCTGGCGCCCCGGACGGCGGACCGGCTGATCGCGGACCTCAAGGGCACCCCGCCGCTGCTGCCCTCGGTCCGGGCCGAGCGCGCGCTGGCCGCCCGACCGGGGTCGCCCAGCCGGCGGACCCTCCAGGTGGCGGCCACCCTGTCGGCGGCGGCCGTGGTCGGCGGCCTGCTGGTGAGCGGCCCGGCCGCGTACGCCCAGGCGCCCGGACCCGACGTGGTCAGCACCGCGAGCAGCGCCACCCAGACCCCGCTCGGCAGCGTCAGCGACCCGCAGGTCTTCCCGCGCCCGCAGGAGCAGAGCGTGGCCGGCAAGCCGGTCACCGTGCCGAGCGCGGTCACCCTGGTCACCGCCCCGAAGGCGGACCACGGCGCGGTCGACGCGGTGCGCGAGGTGCTGGGCGTGGCCGGGGCGAGCGTGGTGAACCCGCAGGCCGAGGCCGGTCCGCCGGTCGCCGGCGCGCTGGTGGTGTACGTCGGCGGCGCCGCCGAGGGCGCGGGCGGCGAGACCGACCGGGTGCTGCGCGAACTCACCGTGGCGGCCGGCGGCAAGGACAGCGCGGCGCCCACCACCGCCGGGATGCCGGCCGGCGGCTACGTCCTGGCGGCCGGTCAGCTGCCGGTCGCGGGCGGCGGCACGTACGGCGCGGTCGTGCTGGCCGGCGCGGACGCGGCGGGCACCTTCTACGCGGCGCAGTCGCTGCGCCAGCTGCTGGCCGCCGTCCCGGCCGGCCAGGGCCAGGCGCCCGGCGCGGCCGGTCTCGGGCTGCCCGGGATCACGTTGCGCGACTGGCCGTCCGGCGCGCCGGTGCGCGGCACCGCGGAGGCCTTCTACGGCACCCCGTGGACCCAGCAGCAGCGGCTCGACCAGCTGGACTTCCTCGGCCGGTCCAAGCAGAACCTCTACCTCTACGCCCCCGGCGACGACCCGTACCGGCTGGCCCGCTGGCGGGACGCCTACCCGCAGGCCAAGGCCGACGACCTGCGCGCGCTGGCCGCCCGGGCCGGGCGCAACCACGTCACCCTCGGGTACGCGATCGACCCCGGCCAGTCCTTCTGCTACAGCTCCGGCAAGGACGCGGACGCGCTGGTCGCCAAGCTGGACGGGCTGCGCAAGCTCGGCTTCGGCGCGTTCCAGCTCCAGTTCCTGGACGTCTCCTACGACGAGTGGCACTGCTCCGACGACCGGTCGAAGTACGGCACCGGTCCGGCCGCCGCCGCCAAGGCGCAGGCCGAGCTGGTCGCCAAGGTGCAGGACCGGCTGATCGCGAAGAACCCCGGTCTGGCCGCGCTGTCGGTCGTCCCCACCGAGTACCACCAGCAGGGCGCCACCCCGTACCGGACCGCGCTGGCCGCGGCGCTGCCGGCGGGCGTCCAGGTGGCCTGGAGCGGCGTCGGGGTGATCCCGGAGCGGATCACCGGCACCCAGGCCGCCGACACCGCGGGCCTGTACGGGCACCCGCTGGTCACCATGGACAACTACCCGGTCAACGACGCCACCCCGGACCGGCTCTACCTGGGCGCCTACACCGGCCGGGACACCGAGGTGGCGAACCGGTCGGCGGTCATGCTGACCGGCGCCATGCGGCAGCCGGTCGCCTCCCGGATCGCGCTGTCCACCGCCGGCGACTTCGCCTGGAACCCGGCCGGCTACAAGCCGGAGGACTCCTGGCAGGCGGCGCTGCGCTCGCTGGCCGGCCCGACCGGTTCGACCCCCACGCCCACCGGGGCGACCCTGGCCGCCGTCACCGCGCTGGCCGGCAACAGCGTCTCCTCCCCGCTCGCCAAGCAGGAGTCCGGCTACCTGCTGCCGCTGCTGGAGCGGTTCTGGGCGACCGCCGAGCCGACCTCCGGCGCCGCCCCCGACCTCGCCAAGCTGATAGAGGCCGCCACCCCGCTGCGGGACGCGTTCACCGCGATGGCCGGGGCCCAGCAGACCCTGGCGGCCGCCCCGGCCACCGCCCCGCTGGCCGCCGAGGCCGCGCCCTGGCTGGCGCCGCTGCGCGACTACGGCCTGGCCGGGCAGGCCGCGCTGGACATGCTGCTGGCCCAGCGCGGCGGCGACGGCGGGGCCGCCTGGAAGGCCCGGGTCGAGCTGAACAAGCTCCGCGAGCAGCTGGGCCAGAGCCCGGCGACGGTCGGCGCGGGCGTGCTCGGCCCGTTCCTGGAGCGCGCCGTGCGGGCCGCCGACACCTGGGCCGGCGTGGTCGGCGGCGGGATCACCCCCACCACCACCCTGGGCACCGCGCACGACCACCTGCCGGCCCTGATGACCGACGGCGTGGCCGACACCTTCTACTGGAGCTCGGCGCCGCCGCAGCCCGGCGACTCGGTCGGCCTGGACCTCGGCGGCGGCCGTCCGGTCGGCAGCGTCACCGTGCTGATGGGCTCCTGGGGCAACGGCCCGGACGGCCAGAGCGCGCTCGACGACTACATCCGCGACGGGGTGCTGGAGTACTCCACCGGCGAGGGCGGCTGGAAGCAGCTGGCCGTCGCGAAGAACCAGAAGACCGTCTCCGCGCAGCTGCCCGCCGGGACGATCGTGCGGGCGGTCCGGCTGCGCGCCACCGCCGCGCAGAAGACCGCGGTCGCGGTCCGCGAGTTCTCGGTGACCGCGCCGGACGAGGCACCGGCCAGCGTCTCCGGCGGCCCCGCCGCGCTGCCCGGCTCCTCGGCCGCCGCCGTGCTGGACGGCAACCCCGACACCGCCTACCGGGCGGCCACCGCGCCGACCGCGCAGGACGAGCCGCTCACCGTCGAGCTGGGCGCCGCCCGGCCGCTGGACCGGCTGACCGTGCTCACCGACCCGGCCGTCCGGGCCTCCGCGGCCGTCGCGGTGCGCCACCCGGACGGCAGCTGGACCGAGATCGGCACCGTGCAGCCCGGCTGGAACGAGCTGTCGGCCGGCGGGCAGCCCGCCGACGCGTTCCGGCTGGCCTGGAAGCCCGGCGGGGAGCCGCCGGTGGTCAACCAGGTGATCCCCTGGTACGCGGACGCCCCGGCGGCCCGGCTGAGCCTGACCGACGCCTCGGTGGACGCGGTGATCGGCGAGACCACGCCGGCCCAGGCCCGGGCGACCGTCGAGGCGGGCCGGCCGGAGGGCGTGACCGGCGAGCTGCGGACCGAGGTGCCCGCCGTCGCCAAGGGCCTGACCGTGGCGCCGGTGACCGGGGTGAGCGTGCCGCGCGGCGGCCGGGTCGGCGTGCCGCTGCTGGTCACCGCCGGGCCGGAGACGCCGTCCGGGACGTACCAGGTGCCGGTGGTGTTCGTGGCCGGCCAGGCCACCGTCCGCCAGGTGCTCCAGGTGCACGTGGTGCCGCCGACCGCCGGGCCGGACCTGGCCATCACCGCGCAGGCCACCTCCTCGGGCGACGAGACGCCGAACTTCCCGGCCGCCGCGGTGGCCGACCAGGACCCGAAGAGCCGCTGGTCCTCGAAGCCGGCCGACGACGCCTGGGTGCAGCTGGAGCTGCCGAAGGCCACCCACCTGGGATCGGCGGTGCTGCACTGGCAGACCGCGTACGCCGCCTCGTACAAGATCCAGGTCTCGGCCGACGGCCGGTCCTGGACCACGGTCGCGAAGGTGGAGGACGGCAAGGGCGGCAACGAGACGGTGCGGTTCGACGCGCCGGGGGCGAAGTTCCTGCGGGTGCAGGGGGTGGCCCGGGCCACCAAGTACGGCTACTCGCTGTGGGGGATCGAGCTGTACGCGGCCGCCTCGGCGGCCGGGGCGGTCACGCCGCCGGTCGCGCCCCCGGTGACCCCGCCGGTCACCCAGCCGACGACGGCGCCGACCCCGCCGGCCGGGCAGGGCGGCGGGCAGCAGTCGGGCGGCCAGGCCGGTGGTCCGGGCGGCGGCACGGCGACCACGCCGCCTCCCACGCCGAGCCCGTCGGGCACCCCGGGCGGCCCGGGCGGCCCCTCCCCCACGCCGTCCGCCTCGGCCGGCTCTGCGGGCTCTGCGGGCTCTGCGGGCTCGCCCAGCGGCACGCCGAAGCCCTAGGAGTCCCGCCAAACGGCGGGCCGCCGCGCTCCCCGGTGCGGGGTGCGCGGCGGCCCATGAGGCGTACCGGGAGTCGGACGGGCAAGCCCTTGTGGAACGGGGTCAGGCGGAGAGCGGTTCGGGCTGCTCACCGCGGCGGGCGGGGGCGGAGTGGGCGGAGTGCGCCCGACCGAGCGGCACCGGATGGCCGGTGTCGGTATGGTCGTGGTGTTCGTACTCGCCCCACTGCGGGGCGCGCAGCTGGTCGGATCCGCCGTACGGCTCCAGGTAGGGCCGCCAGCGCGGATCCTTGATGCCGGTGCCGATGATCCGCCAGGCCAGGCCGGTGGGCGGCGCCGGTGGTCGTTTCATCCGCCAGCCGAGCTCGGTGAGGTGGCGGTCGGCCTTGGTGTGGTTGCAGCGGCGGCAGGCCGCCACCACGTTGTCCCACCGGTGCTGGCCGCCCCGGCTGCGCGGGATGACGTGGTCGACGCTGGTGGCGGCGGCCCCGCAGTAGACGCAACGGCCGTGGTCGCGGGCGAACAGCGCCCGGCGGGTGAGCGGGACGGGCCCGCAGAACGGGACCCGGACGAAGCGGGTCAGTCGGACGACGGACGGCGCCGGAAGGGCGCTGGTGGCGCTGTGCAGAGTGACACCCGAATCCTCGAGGCTGACCGCCTTGTGGTTGAGGACGAGGATGAGTGCGCGGCGCATCGATACGACGCCGAGTGGCTCGTAGGACGCGTTGAGGACCAGGACATGCGGCACGGATGCCTCCTTGGACGCCTGCGGCGCGTGGCTCGCGCCGGGACGAGCGGTTCGATCACGCAACGGGTGCGTGATCTCCCCCAGTGTCGCCTTACGCCTTCGTACGGCGCCACCACTCCTGTGTAACGGACCTGACGGAACTCCGGGTGTGGTTTCCGTCATACCCGGTATGCCCGGGGGAAGCACGGGTTGCACGCGGGTGCCCCGGCGGGGGACGGCTGGGCCGGTCGGAGCAGCGCGCGGAGCAGCAGGGGGAGCGGCGCGCGAGGGCGTTGACGGGGCGTCCGGGTGGGCTCGCGCGCCCTCCCGCGCGCGGTGGGCGGGCCCTCGGCGTGTCAAGGTGCGGGCCGGGCGGCGGATAGGGTAGTGCGGACGGTCCGCAGGCCAGGGGCGTGCCTTCGGGGTGTGCCGGCGTGGCGGCGGGCCGTGCCACGACCCCAGCAGGAAGGTCCCGCACGTGTTCCGCTCCGGTGTCGCCCGCCTCCTCGCCGACGCGTCCGCCACGCCGTCGGCCTCGGTGCCGGCCCCGTCCCCGAGTCCCACGGCCCCGGAGTTGCCGCCGCTCGACCTGAGGATCCCGACCAGCGCGCAGGAAGTCTCGGACACCACCCGGCAGGCCGCCAGCTGGTTCGACTCGCACTGGCAGGACTGGCTGGCGAGCGGGGTGCGGATCGTCTTCATCATCGTGCTGGCCCTGGTGCTGCGGGCGATGGTCCGCAAGGTGATCACCCAGTTGATAACGCGGATGGTGCGGCCCGCCGAGAACGAGGACGAGCCGAACCGGCTGGGCGGGCTGCTGGCCAACACCGGGGTGATCAACCCGGAGCGGCGGCAGCAGCGCGCGGAGGCGATCGGCTCGGTGCTGCGCAGCGTCGCGTCGTTCTCGATCCTGGGCACGGCGGCGCTGATGGTGCTGTCGGCGCTCGGGGTGAACCTGGCGCCGCTACTGGCGAGCGCCGGTGTGGCCGGTGTGGCGATCGGTTTCGGCGCCCGCAACCTGGTCACCGACTTCCTCTCCGGGGTCTTCATGATCATGGAGGACCAGTACGGCGTCGGCGACGAGATCGACACCGGGGTGGCCACCGGCACGGTGCTGGAGGTCGGCCTGCGGGTGACCAAGCTGCGCGGCGCGGGCGGTGAGATCTGGTACATCCGCAACGGCGAGGTGAAGCGGATCGCCAACATGAGCCAGGGCTGGTCGACCGCCTCGGTGGACGTCCAGGTCGGGTACAAGGAGGACCTGGAGCGGGTCGAGACGCTGATCCGGGAGACCGCGGAGGCGATGGCCAAGGAGGCCCCGTTCGACGAGCTGGTCTGGGCGCCGTTCTCGATCCTGGGCGTGGAGTCGGTCGCGGCGGACTCGGTGGTGCTGCGGATCGAGGCGCGGACCGCCCCCGGCAAGTCGCTGAGCGTGGCGCGGGCGCTGCGGCAGCGGCTGAAGGCCGTGTTCGACGAGGCCGGGGTCAAGGTCAAGGAGGAGGTCGCGCCGGCCGCCGGCGCGGGCGCGGCCGCCGCCGCAGTGGTGCTGACCACCGCCGCGGCCCCCGCCCCGGGCACCGACCCGGCCCCGCCGTCCGCCCTGGCCGACCCCACCTCCGCGGGCTACAAGGCCACCGCCCCGATCCCCGCCCCGGTCGACCCGACCAAGACCCCCTGACCTCCGGGCACCCCGCCCGCCGGGCCCCGCCTCCCGATGAGGCGGGGCCTTCGCGCTACCCGAGGCAGCGGATCAGGTCGGCCCCAGCCGCTCCACCCGGTCGTAGCCGACGACGTGATGGCCCCTCTCGGCGGCGCGCACGGCGAGCGGCAGACCGACGTAGCCTTGTCCGGCGACAACAACCTTCATGACGACTCCAACCGGGTAAAGGAGCAGCTGTGCCGCTCGTGTCTGTTGTGATGCCGGTGCACAACTCGGCCTCCACCGTCGGCGCCGCGGTTCGGTCGGTGCTCGCGCAGACGCACGGCGACGTGGAGGTGTTGATCACCGATGACGCGTCCACCGACGACTCCTGGAGCCTGCTCATGGAGCTCGCCCGGCAGGACGAGCGGGTCCTGCCGCGGGCGGCACCCGAGCAGGGCGGTGCGGGCCGGGCACGCAACCTCGCGATGGAGCGTGCCCGGGGAGAGTGGATCGCCTTTCTGGACGCCGACGACCTGTGGCTGCCGACGAAGGTGGAGCAGCAGCTCGACTTGGGGGCCGTCACCGGCGCGTCCCTCACCCACACGTCGTACTTCAAGATGGACGCCGAGTACGCCGGCGAGGCTGCCGATTTCCTTCCGAACGGTCGCGTGGTCCGGGCGCGCGACCGGGTGGACTACCAGGCGATGCTGGTGCAGGACCACATCGGGTGCTTGACCGCGATGTACTCCCGGAAGGTGCTGGGCACGCGGCTGATGCCGGAGATGCGGCGGCGGCAGGACTACGCCCTGTGGCTGTCGATCATGCGTGACGGCGTCGAGGCACGGGGGCTGTCCGAGCCGCTGGCGGTCTACCGGTCCGGCCGCGCGGGGTCACTGTCCAGCAACAAGCTGTCCTTGGTCCCGTACAACTGGGAGTTGTACCGCCAGCACGAGGAGCTGTCGGTACTCCGGTCCGTCGGGGCGCTGGCCGGGGCGACGTGGGCCAGCGTGCGGAAGTCGCGGATCTAGCTCGGCCGACCGGTGTCCCGCAGGAACAGCTGGAGGAGCAACCGGCGATCGTCCGGCGCCACGTCGCGCTGGCCGTCGCCGAGCGGTTCACGGCCGTGGACGCAGCGGTGTTGGTTCAGGAGCAGCAGGTCGCCACGCTGGAGCGTGAACGTGGCCTGCCCCGCGGTCAGTTGCTCCGAGAGTTCCCGCGCTGCGCGGGCGTGCGCGCCGCCCAAGCCGGGCTGGTTGACGACCCGGTAGCGGATCCGTCGATGGAGGAGCAGGCACAAGTTCCCTTGCTCACCCCGCAGCACATTCCGGGCCCCGCCGCGATCACGATCGCGGCGGGGCGGCAACAAGGTTCTCCGCTCGATCCTCCTTCCCGGCTTCCGCACAGGAAGTCGGCCCAGTCGACTTCCTGTGGGGGCGCCGGGGGATACCGCCCCCGCGTCGGCGAGGCCGAGAGGTCGGAAGGG